>CATYXQ010000024.1 GCA_958414825.1 uncultured Eubacteriales bacterium
TCTTTTTTGGAGGTATGGAATGTATCAGGCTTTATACAGAAAGTGGCGCCCGGTTACATTCGACGACGTTTGCGGGCAGGAACATATTACAGATATTTTAAAATATGAGACTGTGGAGCGTCGGGTTTCACATGCATATTTGTTTTGCGGTCCCCGCGGCACAGGTAAAACCTCTTGTGCAAAAATTCTGGCAAAAGCGATCAACTGCGAGTCTCCGATAAACGGGAACCCCTGCGGCGTTTGTCCGGCCTGCCGGTCTATTGACAGTGAAACGGCTACCGATGTACTGGAGATGGACGCCGCCTCGAATAACGGTGTAGACGCCGTGCGAGCAATTCGGGACGAGGTGGTTTATACGCCCTCCGCGCTGCAGTATCGGGTGTATATCATTGACGAAGTTCATATGCTTTCGATATCGGCTTTTAACGCACTGTTAAAAACGCTGGAAGAACCTCCTGCACATGTTGTGTTTATTTTAGCAACAACGGAACTTCAAAAACTGCCCGCAACGATACTTTCCCGCTGCCAGCGTTTTGATTTTCGCCGTATTTCAGCAAATGTTATACGTGACCGTCTGCTGTATATCGCAGAACAGGAGAAAATAGAACTTGATCCGGAGGCTGCTTGGATTTTGGCCAAGCATTCCAACGGCGGTATGCGCGACGCCATCAGTTTGCTTGATTTTTGCAGCGGTTCCGGCATTCGCATTGATGCCGCCAGAGCAGAAGAGACATTGGGGATCAGCAGCAGCGATAGACTCCGAAAAATGGTGTCGGCGGTGCTGGATCAGGATTTTGAAACTATATTCGATTCAATCCATCGCATTGCCGTGTCCTCTATGGATTTGGCGGTATTTTGGCAGGATTTGATCGGGCTCTATCGGGATTTGCTGATTGTGAAAACTTCTAAATATCCGGAGCGATATTTAGAAGTTACCGGCGGGGAAATGGAGGAAATGCGCGCACTTGCACAGCGCTATTCTTCGGAGGGGCTGATTTATCACATTCGACTGATGGACGATGCGTTGTACCAGATGCAGAAAAGCAGCAGTATAAAACGCTTGATTGCCGAACTCACACTGATTAAAATGTGTGATGCTTCACTTTCGGACGATTCGCATGCGCTTCTATACAGGATTGCCGCGCTCGAGGAGAAAACTGCTCTGCTTTCGCTGGGGATGACGCCGGAGACGACGCATACAACAGCTTCTGAGACGCCAAAAGAGAACGGCGCGAAAACATCCGAAAAACAAAGTACGCTTGCAGAAAAAAAAGCGGATTCTGTTATGGCAGACAGTACGCAGAATGATCTGAAGCCATTGCCGTATTGGCAGGATTTGGTCGAATCTCTATCAAAAGAGCACAGAAGCGCGGTCGGCATGCGCGGCGCTTCACGTGGATTTAAGGAAACGGGAAGCGGAAAAATTCATATTCGTTTTCAGAACGCTTTTATTATGAAGATGATGAGCGAGACTGAGCCAAAGTCTTCTTTGGCAATGCTGATTTCTGCTAAAGAAGGGCGGCCGTATACTGCGGAAGCGTTGATTTATGAACTTATGGAAAAGAGCATAGATACCGAGTCGGATTTTTTCGACGCGCTTGACGAAACTATAGAAAATTGAAATTCGGAGGAACAAACGATGAGAGCAAATTATCCAAAGGGCGGCGGCGCGCAAAATATGAGCGGAATGCTGAAACAGGCGCAGAAAATGCAGGAAGATATGGCTGCGCTGCAAGCTGAACTGGAAACCAGAGAATATGAGGCCGTGGCGGGCGGCGGTATGGTCACGGTTAAAATTAATGGAAAACGTGAAATTCTAAATATAGATATTAAACCGGAAATCGTAGATCCCGATGATATCGAAACGCTCTCCGATATTATTACAGCCGCAATCAATGAGGCAATTAAAAAAGTGGATACCGCAAGCGAGAGTGAAATGGCGAAAATTACCGGCAATCTGTCTATGCCCGGAATGTTCTGAGCGCCGGGGTACATAAGATGGAATATCTTGCCCCGCTGGAAAAGCTGATTGAACAATTTCGCAAATTGCCCGGAATCGGCAGAAAAAGCGCCGTGCGCATGACATTTGCGGTGCTGGATTTACCTGACGAATCTGCAAAAGCGTTTTCAAACGCGATTCTGGAAGCCAAAAAGCAGGTTCGGCATTGTCGTATTTGCCATAACTTTTCAGTAGAGGATATTTGCCCGATCTGCGCGGATACAACACGGGATCATACACTGATTTGCGTAGTGGAAGATGCCAAGGCGGTGCTGGCCTTTGAAAAAGTACGCGGCTTTCGCGGTGTATATCATGTCCTCGGCGGCGTCATTTCGCCAATAAACGGTGTGACTCCGGATAAGCTTGCAATCGGTGATTTGATTGCACGTGCAAAAGACGCATGCGAAGTTATTGTGGCGACCAATCCAACGGTAGAGGGTGAAACGACCGCTATGTATATTTCAAAACTGATTAAACCGTATGGCGTGCGTGTAAGCCGGTTGGCATATGGCATTCCGGTAGGCGGCGACATTGAATATGCCGATGAAGTTACCTTGGATCGTGCAATTGAGGGACGTCAGGAATTTTAGTTTCATATCAAAACAGAAAACGCTCTGTGTAAAGAATACAATTTCTTTCACAGAGCGTTATTTTTGTTAAGATTTTAAAAGCGGGGGCATACGTTTAGGCGTTCGTTTCATCAGATCATAGGAAAAAGAGCGACATAAAAAGCAGGCATTTACAAGTCCCCGTTTGCGACAAAGCATTTTTTCACCGTCCAGCGTTTTGGAAGCATGTTCGCAAAAAGCACAGGTTCTTGAAATATCATACTCTTCCAGCAGATTTTTTTTCATAATTGAAACCCCTTTCCCATAAATTATTTACATAGTATCATAAATCGACGTGAATTTCAAGCGGTAAAGAAAATTTTATATCCGATGCAGCATAACGCCGCGCAGAGAACGCCCTGAAAAAGTTTAAAAAGGACAAATTTAATTTTATTGATCTTTATTGACTTTAATGCGGAAAAAATTTGAAAATGTACGCAAATTCCCGACCAACCGCATGAAAATGCGCAAAGGCAAAGTGAAAACATCGGGTGAAATTTAAAAATAGAGGCGCCAATAGAAGTTCCGTTCCCGATTTCCAACAGAGCGCTGACAATCGGATAAACAGGACTGTCTCCAAAATAGCTTTTTAAAACCGATAAAAAAGCGGAGAAAGTACAGATCAGCGCGCAGACGCGAAGAATGCCGCTTACTGCGCGTTCAACTGCCATAAGAAAAAGCGTCATAAAATTTTCTTCCGCTGCCTGAGAAACTATCGGCTGTTGCATAATTTTCATGGGAAACAGAAAAATAAGATTGATGATGATCTGTACAGCCAAGATCAATACCCCAAGCTGTATATTGCCGAGCATGGAAGTACCGAGCGCGCCGAGCACAAAAGCCGGTCCGGTGCTATTTGAAACATAGATCAGCTGTTCGGCGTTTTTTTTATCCAGTACGCCAATAGAACACAGTCTTTCGCAAGTCAGCGCACCGACCGGAAATCCGCAAGCTGTTCCCAAAAAGAAAACCAAATATTTCAGCGAAATTTTTGAAGGTGTTCCTGAAAAAATCAGAGAAACCGCAAAGTCGGATAGAACCATAAACAGAAACAGAGAGGGGATAATCGATACAGCACAAATTGTCAGTGCGCGCCGAATTCCGTCCATAACGGCTGCAACATGAAACAGAAAAAACAGAATTAGCAATGCGGCGCCCGGTAATTTTATCCGAGCAAGTTGCCTTGTCAAGTAATGTGTCCCCCTTTGAAATCATACATTTTGTTTAGTATGAGTATATTGTTTTGATAAACCGGTTATGAGCGGAGGGGTGTATATTGGCTAAATTTAGAAAGCTGAGAAATAAGCTTTCGGAAAAGCTGGAGCTTCCGGCGGATGCATTAAGCAGTGCATACCGGATACAGGTGATCGGCGATTGCGCAGTGCTATGCGGATGCAAAAAACTTTTAAAATATCAACCGGATGAAATTATAGCGCTTACGGGGGAAGCGAAAATTTCGTTTCGGGGAACGCATTTGAAATGTGCATATTTTTATGAGGGAACGATTGAAGTCCGCGGAGATATTGCGGAGATCGGAATGGATAAACGATGAAATTTCTGTTGTATTTATGTTTTGGATATGTTCGGCTGATGCTTCCGGCAGATTGCCTGAAAGATGTACTGAATTTTGTGAACAGCCGCGGCCTGTGTCTTTTAAAAATTCATTCGGATGATTGTGCCGCCCGGATTTATTTTTTACTGCGAGATGAAAAACAATTTTTAGCGTTTTTTCATAATTCGCAGATCGAGTATGATATTGAGGAGCGCGTTGGTTTGCCGATCGTTTGGAAACGCTATCGTCATCGTATCGGAATGCTGGCCGGAATGGTTTTGTTTTTTGCAGCCATTTATATTGCGCCGCTTTTTATCTGGGAAATTAATATCACAGGTTTGGATCGGTTAAGCAGGGAAGATGTATGTACGCTTTTGGAAAAGGAAGGCGTCAAAATCGGCGTATTTTCACCATTGATTGATCGCGAAAAAGTGTATGCCGGCATTCTGCGCACGTCCAAAGATATATCGTGGTTATCCGTAAATATACGCGGCAGCAGCGCGAATGTAGAGATTGTTGAACGCGATCTGACCGACGCTGCGGAAGTGACTGCGGACGGAGCCAATATTTTGGCGTCAAAAGACGGACAGATCGTAGGCGCGGATATCATTCGCGGCCGCATGGCCGTTCATAACGGCGCGGTTGTAAAAAAAGGGGAACTGCTGGTCAGCGGCGTAATTGATACGAATATGATGGGGACGCGCTATGTATATTCCGAAGCGGAAGTTTATGCCCGCGTATACGACGAATATCAAATTGAAATTCCGCTTGAAAATACGGAAAGGATTTACAAAGAGGAGACTGTGCTGGAAGCCTATCTTCAAATGTTCGGAAAAAGTGTAAATATTTTTAAAAACTATTCCATTTCCTATGAAAATTATGATACAATACAAAGAGAAAACAATTTGGCGGTTTCGGGATTGGATCAGCTGCCCTTAAGTATGCTGTATGTCTGCGCTCTGCCGTATGAGGATACACCGGTTCTTCTGAGCGAGGAGGAAGCGCTTTCCCGCGCGCGCGCAGAACTCAAACGCCAGATTGCCGAAAGGGATACATATGCCGAACTGCTGTCCCGCGAAGAATTTTACGAAATATCAGACGCGGTGCTGATTTATCGGTGCAGCATCGAGGCGATAGAAAATATAGCTGTGGTTTCAGAATTTGAAATTCAATGAAACCGCTGAAAGGAATGCGAATGCCCCGCAAAGTGATCTATACAGATTCCGCAGAGATGACCGCTACAATTTTCGGAACCTTTGATTCCAACACGACAAAGGTAGAACAAAAATTTGAGGTTAGAATTTATAATAAAAAGCTGGAAAATACGGACGGAGACGCCATTATTATTGAAGGAACCGTCGATAATAATGTGGATAAAGCGTATAAAGCGATATCCTTTATGAAAAATATGAGCGCGAGCGGAGATCAGCTGAGCGGACAGACAGTTGATTATGTTATCGGTATGATCGACGACGGCAGTGAAGCGGAACTAAATGAGTTTGACGACAGCTGCGTCTGCATCACAAACAGCGGAAAGCCGGTCAAAGCAAAAACCGTCGGACAGAAAAAATACATTCAGGCGATCCGCAAAAACACCATTGTGCTCGGAATCGGCCCCGCTGGAACAGGGAAAACATTTTTGGCCGTCGCCATGGCGGTTAAAGCTTTGCGCGCAAAAGAGGTAAACCGGATTATACTGACGCGCCCGGCGGTCGAAGCAGGCGAGAGCCTCGGTTTTTTGCCCGGCGATTTGCAGAGCAAAATTGATCCGTATTTGCGTCCGCTGTACGATGCGCTTTTTGAAATGCTCGGTATGGAAAACTATAACCGTCATCGGGAAAAGAATACCATAGAGATTGCGCCTTTAGCGTATATGCGCGGTCGTACGCTGGATGATTCGTTTATTATTTTGGATGAAGCGCAAAATACTACGCCAGAACAAATGAAAATGTTTTTAACGCGCCTTGGCGTAAATTCTAAAGCGGTTGTGACCGGCGACTTGACCCAAGTCGATCTTCCCGTCGGCAAAAAAAGCGGTCTCGCCTCAGCAGTTCGGATTCTGGAGGGAATCGATGGAATCGGTATTCATCGGTTTACCGGACGAGACGTTGTACGTCACAGATTGGTACAGGAAATCATTCAGGCATACGAAAAATATGAAAAAGAGCAGGCGGGGCGCGCGACAAATCCCGCATACCGCGTGCAGAGGAACAAACGTGAATCTTAATATCATTTCCGAAAACGAACAGGATAAGCTGCCCGTTACAAAAGAACTGCAAACACTTATTTTCAAAGCCGTACAGGAAACACTGCAAATGGAACAAATTGATTTTGACTGCACAGTATCGCTGACCTATACGGACAACGCCGGTATCCGCGCGCTGAATCGCGAATACCGCGGGAAAGATACCGTAACCGATGTGCTGTCCTTTCCAATGTTTGACACGGAAAATGAAGAAATTTATTCTGTGGACGGTACGTCGGCGGAACTTGGGGATATTGTGCTCTCCCTGGAACGCGCAAACGAACAGGCGCATCTGTTCGGGCATTCATTTATGCGCGAAGCCGCTTTTTTATGCGTGCATTCGGTTTTGCATTTGCTCGGATATGACCATGAACGTTCCGAGGATGAGGAGCGTTTGATGCGTGAAAAACAGCGCACGGTGATGCATACGCTCGGACTGGAAATTAGAGAAACGGAAGGACAAACAAAAAATGACTAAAACGGCGTTTATTGCGATTGTCGGTCGGCCGAATGTAGGCAAATCCACATTGCTGAATACGATGTGCGGTGAAAAAATTGCAATTGTATCGAAAAAGCCGCAGACTACGCGCAATCGGATAACCGGTATTTTAACCCGCGATGAAAATCAATATGTTTTTCTGGATACGCCGGGCATCCATAAGCCGCGCACAAAGCTCGGCGATTATATGGTGAAAACGGCCAATGGCAGCATTGGTGAATCCGATGGCGTTTTGCTTGTCATAGAACCGGTTCCGAGCGTAGGCGACATCGAACGGGAAATTCTTCAGAAAATAAAAGCAGCGCATCTCTCCTGCGTTTTGGTTGTTAATAAGGTGGACGAGCATACGCCCGCCGATATTGCAGCTACAATCGCCGCCTATGCAGCCGAATTTTCCTTTGACGCAGTCGTGCCGACCAGCGCAAAAAGCGGAAAAGGACTTGACGCGCTGTTCTCGGAAATGAAGCGTTTTTTGCGTGAAAGCGTATGGTATTTCCCGGCGGACGCGATAACCGATCAGCCGGAACGGCAAATTGCGGCGGAAATCATTCGCGAAAAACTGCTTCGGACCCTGAATAAGGAGATCCCGCACGGTACGGCGGTCGTTATTGAAGAATTTAAAGATGACCATGGACTTCTTCGCATTCGCGCCGAGATCTTCTGCGAGAAAAATTCGCACAAAGGCATTATCGTGGGGAAAAACGGTGCGGCGCTTAAACTTGTGGGAACCTATGCACGTGAAGATCTGGAAGCTTTTTTCGGTACCAAAGTGTATTTGAATCTGTGGGTAAAAGTAAAGGAAAACTGGCGGGACAGCAGCGTCACCGTGCGAAATTTCGGATATAAGGACGAATAGGGCGGCTTATGTTAATCGGTATAAAGGCACTTGTGCTGCGCGTTATTCCGAAAACCGAAAATGATCGTTTGGTTGTGCTGTTTACTGCGGAGCGCGGGAAAATTACAGTATGCGCCAAGGGCGGAAGATCGGTAAAAAGCAAGCTTTTACCCAGTATCGAACCGTTTGCTTACTCTGAATTTGTGCTGTATGAAAAAGACGGCTATTTTTGGATACGTGAATCCCTTCTGATTGAAAATTTCTACGCCATCCGTGAAGATATTCACAAATTGGCGCTCGCATCGTATATATGCGATGTATTGGATTTGACGGTTTATGAAAATATGCAAGAATCAGAATTGCTTCGTTTAGCCCTAAACTCGCTGTATGCGCTGACCGGAGGATTAAGGTCTCCCCAGAAAATCAAAGCAGTGTTTGAGATGCGAACCTGTCTTCTGCTCGGTTTTGCACCAGAAATGGAATACTGCTTAAAATGCGGCAAAAAGGGCGGCTCGGAGCTTTGCTTCAGTTTGATTGACGGTGCGGTTGTGTGCGGCGTTTGCCGGGAACGCGCGCTGAAAGAATACTATTCCACGCGGCAAAATGTCAGCGAAGCGGAAGAACGGCGCTTTGCCGCTCAGATTTTTTTGATTTCCGAAAATGTCCGGTTAGCCGCGCTTTATATATTAAGTTGTCCGGCGGATAAAATTTATGCGTTCTTTCTGCCGGAAAATGAATGGCCCATTCTTGCCCGGCTCAGTGAAGAACATCTTATTTACCGGCTTGAAAAAAAGCCGAAAACTTTAACATTTTACAATGAGGTTGCTGTACTGTAACGAGGAAAAACATGCTGTATACACAAAAAACGCTTTCCATGCTGGAATTTGATAAGATTACCGCTATGCTTGCGGACTGTGCTTTGACAGAGGGCGCGCGCGAGGCCGCCCTGTGTCTTGCGCCTGTATCAGACGAGAAAAAAGTCATGCGCAGGCAGCAGATGACCGCCGACGCGCGCCGTCTTGCGGAAACAAAGGGTTACCCGGCGTTCGGCGGAGTTCGGAATATTTCGGATGCAATCGGACGGGCGCAGCGCGGCGCCTGCCTGCAGCCGAAAGACTTGTTGGAAATCGCCGCGCTTCTGCGCGTTTCAAGGGGGCTTGTCGATTATATCCGCGCAGATAAACCGTTTGAAACAATTTTAGATGAATTGTTTGAGGCGATTTATCCGAACAAACATCTTGAGGATCGAATAACACGGGCGATTGTCAGCGAGGAAATGGTCGCGGACGAGGCCAGCACAGAACTTGCGGAAATTCGCCGAAAGATTCGCACGGCAAACAACCGCATAAAAGAAACACTGCAAAAGTTTATCAACGGCGGTTATGCCGGTCTTTTGCAGGAAAATATTGTGACTATGCGCAACGACCGATATGTTGTGCCGGTAAAAATCGAGCATAAAAATGAAGTCAAAGGATTGGTTCACGATACATCTGCTTCGGGGGCGACGGTTTTTATTGAGCCGGTGTCGGTTGTCGAAGCCAATAATGAACTGAAAATACTGAAAAACAGGGAAGAGCGAGAAATCGAAAAGATTCTTTATTCCCTCTCTGCTTTGTGTGCGGAAAATGCGGAATCCTTGACAAATAACTATTCTCTCATCAATCAGATCGCTTTTGCTTTTTCCTGCGTTTCGCTGGCGCAGCGGATGCATGCAAGCGAAGTGCGCCATTCAAAGGAAAAGAAATTTTCTCTGAAAAAAGCGATTCATCCTTTGTTGGAATCCGAAACGGCGGTGCCGGTTGATATTTATATCGGCGGAGAGTTTGACACGCTGGTGATTACCGGTCCGAATACGGGCGGCAAAACCGTTACGCTGAAAACAGTGGGGCTGTTTGCGCTGATGTACCAATCGGGGCTTCAACTGCCCGCATCGCCGAATTCTTCAATGTGCGTATTTGAAGAAATCTTAGCGGATATCGGCGATGAGCAAAGTATTGAACAGTCCCTTTCTACCTTTTCGGCGCATATGGTCAATATTGTTGAAATTCTGCGTCAAATCGGTCCGCGCACACTGGTTTTGCTCGACGAACTGGGAGCCGGTACCGATCCGATAGAAGGTGCTGCGCTGGCGGTTTCCATTTTGGAGGAAATCCGCAAAAAAGGCGCGCTTGCGGCCGCAACGACGCATTACGCGGAACTGAAAGCATATGCTATAGAGACGGACGGCGTGACCAACGCGTCCTGTGAATTTGATGTAGAAACGCTGCGTCCGACCTATAAATTGATTATCGGTACGCCTGGAAAATCAAATGCGTTTGCCATTTCCAAGCGTCTTGGATTGCCGTCTGAAATTGTCGAACATGCGGATTCGCTGATTTCAGGCGAGAGTAAACGCTTCGAGCGCGTAATCGAAAAACTGGAGGCGGATCGCATCGCGATGGAGCGCGCGAGAGAGGAATCGGAGCGTATGCGCGCTGAATATGCGCAATTTAAAGCGGCATCAGAAGCGGAAATCGAAAAAGCGCGCTTAGAAGCGGAAAAAGAAAAGGAGCGCGCCCGCGCGCAGGCGAACCGGATGGTGCAAAGCGCGCGAGCCTCCAGCGATTATGTTCTGAACGAGCTTGCAGCGCTGAAAAAGAAAAAAGCGGAAGAAATCAGCAAAGAAGAATTGGAAAAAGCGCGCCAGTCTATTCGTCATGAAATTCGGCGCAGCAGCGGCGATGTCGATCCGGTTGAAGATTTGACAGATAAGAATTATAAATTGCCGCGTCCGCTGAAAAAGGGCGATGCGGTGCTCATTATGAGTATCGGCCAGACAGGTACGGTGCTCAGTCCCGCAGATAAAAACGGCATGGTGCGCGTACAGGCTGGACGTATTGCTACTCGAACCGAGGAAAACAATCTGAAGCTCTTAGAAACGCCTGATGCAAATACACGTAAAAACAAGGAAAAAACGGCGTATAGAAATACTGTTGTCAAGGAATTCAGTCCGGAACTGGATATACGCGGAATGTACGGAGACGACGCCTGCTTTTTGCTGGATAAATATTTAGATGATGCGGCGCTTGCAGGGATCCATACCGTTCGGATTATACACGGCAAGGGCACCGGTGCACTGAAAACGGCCGTATGGCAGTATTTGAGAGGAGATCGGCGTATTGAATCCTACCGTCTCGGTGTTTTCGGAGAAGGCGACGGCGGCGTAACGGTTTTGGAGATCAAGTAAACGGAGATGGTCTGATGGAAAAAACGATCTACAATATCAACATCGAAGAAGGACTTCCAGATGTGGACGGTGCGCTGCGCGTTTTGGAATATCAATTTGCTTCAGCAGCGGCCATCGGAGAGCGAGTCGTAAAGGTTATTCACGGATACGGCTCCTCCGGGCGGGGCGGAGGACGATTGCGTACCGCCGCCCGCCGGTGGGCAAAGGAAAACAAGCGAGTCGGCTTGATCATCAAAGGAGAGGATTTTTCTATTTTTAATCTCTCCACACAGTATTTGATGCAAAAATTCCCCTACGTGGCCAAAGATCGGGATTTAGAACAGGCAAATGAAGGAATAACCATTTTATTTATTCAATAAAAAAATCGTGTTTTTCTGCGAAAAACACGATTCGTATGCGTTAATATTTGTAAATCAGGCTTTAGCTACCGTCGTTTCCAGATAGTCCACAATATCGCCCACGGTGATTAGTTTTTTGATATCATCGTCATCAATCTGAATACCAAACCGTTCTTCGCAAAGAAAAACAAGGTCTGCCAGTTCCAGTGAATTGATGCCCAAGTCATTTTCCAGTTCCGCTTCCGGTCGGATGTCGTCCGGATTTACTGAAAGTTCTTCAATAAGGATTGTTTTTACTTTATCGTACATAATGCGTGCCCTCCTGGTGCATATGCATAATTTTGTTCATTTCAGCTTTTAATAGTATAATTTATTTTTATGATGTTGTCAAGCTATTTATTTCGTCAATCATTAGTATGTGTGCAAATTTGAGATTCATAGAATAAATTTAAGGTATTTTCGGGAAAGGGGGGAAAAATATGCAATATATTTGGCTCGGTGTATTAATTGCGGCTCTGATTGCGGAAGCGGCGACGGCCGGATTGATTTCCATATGGTTTGTGCCGGGAGCGCTTGTGTCTATGATTCTTGCTTTTTGCGAAGTACCGGAATATCTTCAATTGATTGTGTTTTTCGGCATGTCGCTGATTTTTCTGGTATTGTCGCGCACCATTTGGAAAAAATACACGGCAATACGGCCAGTGGAACCGACAAATGCAGATGCGTTAGTGGGAATGACCGCAGTTGTCACTGCCGATATTCATAATATTGATGCGGTCGGCGAAGTAAAAGTCTCCGGTCAGTATTGGAGCGCAAGAGCGGTTCGAGACGACGAAATGTTAAAGTAGTTGCGATTGAGGGCGTAAAGTTGATCTGCGAATCAATAGCTTCGCAACATACTGAACTTTAAGGTACTAAATATCAAGCAACAATATTTTATATCAAAGGAGAAACGTAATGGAATATATTTTGATCGCATTAGCTGTAGTGGTTATTCTTATCTTGATGTCCTGCATCAAGATTGTGCCGCAGGCCCGCGCATATGTTATAGAACGCCTTGGCGTTTACAGCGGTACATGGAAAACCGGACTTCATTTTAAAATGCCTTTTCTGGATAAGATTGCTACAAAGGTTGTTTTAATGGAACAGGTTGTAGATTTTCCGCCGCAGCCGGTTATTACAAAGGACAATGTAAAAATGCAGATTGACACGGTTGTATTTTTTCAGATCACCGACTGTAAACTCTATGCATACGGTGTGGTGAATCCGCTTTCCGCAATCGAAAATCTTACCGCTACGACCCTTCGTAATATTATCGGCGAACTGGAATTGGACAGCACACTTACATCCCGTGATATTATCAATACAAAAATGCGTGCAATTTTGGATGAGGCGACCGATGCCTGGGGAATCAAAGTCAACCGCGTAGAATTGAAAAACATCATGCCTCCGAAAGAAATTCAAGACGCTATGGAAAAACAGATGAAAGCAGAGCGTGAGCGCCGTGAATCCATTTTGAAAGCGGAGGGTGAACGAAATTCTGCGATTCTCGTGGCAGAGGGCAAAAAACAGTCTATGATTTTGGAAGCGGAAGCAGAAAAACAATCTGCAATTCTGCGCGCTGAGGCGTTAAAAGAAGCGAAAATCCGCGAGGCAGAAGGGCAGGCAGAAGCAATTCTAAAAGTTCAGCAAGCAACCGCAGAGGGTATTCGTATGATCAACGATGCGGCGCCGGGTGAAGGTGTGATTGCTATAAAGAGTCTGGAGGCATTTGAAAAGGCGGCAGACGGAAAGGCTACAAAGATTATTATTCCTTCACAAATCCAATCGATGGCCGGACTTGTTACAAGTGCCGGGGAATTGTTGAAAACAGATCAAGACGTATAAACCGTGTTTGTGAAAAATCAGCCGTTCTTTTTAACGGCTGATTTTTTAACGTTTTAGGAACGAATCGTTGTTATTACAGCAAAATTGAATATGATTTATTAGTTGACACACTAATGAAATTATGTTATACTTTTTATGTTTATGCGGGTGTGGCGGAATGGCAGACGCGCCAGATTTAGGATCTGGTGTCTACGACGTGCAGGTTCAAGTCCTGTCACCCGCACCATCAAAAAAGCTGTCTAACTTTGTCGGTTAGGCAGCGTCTTTTTGATATTACTGGATTTTGGGGCGGCAAGTAGTGTTATTATCACTCTGACCTCTTATGTGTAAAAAATACTTTATATTGCGTAATTAAAGAGCCTGAACAATATCAATGCCATTTCCGTCCGGATCTTTGATATTGATACAACTTAATTTCATTTCGTGACCTCCATTATTAATATAAATTTTTGATCGTTTTATTTTATCATACCTTACCTCAAGAATCAATACAACCAAAGTGTTTTTGTACTAAATACAGCTTGTCAATTGCGCTGTAAACCATTGATGTTATTGACTTTTAGCAAAAGTGATGCTACCACCATTGCGACCATTAACGATAGAGATTGAATTCTTTGCGTTAAACCAGGCAAAAGGAGAGATAATTGGCTCTGAGTTATCTTTCAATGAAACATATGAAATTGCTAAAATTCAAATTAATATGTGAAAATTGTACAAAGGTTAATATGAAAGAGAAATTTAGACAGTTAAAAAGTTTTAATTGGCGATTATTTGCGGCTTTATGTGCTTTGGCACTTATTCCTGCTATTTATCAAACAATTAAAACTTTTATTATTTCGTCAAACAGCCAAAGTAATGCGTTTGACATCATCGGTCAAATGGAATGGTTTGATTTAATCAATGAAACGTTACAAGCATTTTTAATCATTCCTTTGTATTCGATATTGTGCAAGGTGTTCAAGAATGACAAAGAAAACTTTTCAAAGCATACGTTTAAGACAGGTTTATTGACATTTATCATTTATGCTCTTTTTTCAATAGGCGTGCTTATTTATGGCGTTGTTTTAATAAAAGCAATGAACCCCAACGAGATAGATATAGCAACAGTAAACACATATTTACGACTTGAAACTTTTGCTTTTATGATCGGTATAATTGTCAGATTTATTAACGTTGTCTTTGTTGTTATCGGAAAAGATAAAAACGTATATTTGTTTTTAACAATCAGCACCATACTTTCAATAATAACTGATTTTGCACTCATTCCGAATTTGGGTGTTTATGGCGTTGCTGTTTCTAATATAATTGTTAATACTTTGCTTGCAATATCATGTATTTTATTACTTTATTTTCAGAAATATATAACCCCCTGTTGGTTTCATAAAAGAGATCTGCTCATATTCAAAGAATGGTGTAAAATCGGAGCATTTTCTGGGGTACAGCAATTTATAGACAATTTTATATATGCTGTAATGGTTTGTAAAATGGTCAATATGGTTGCCGAGCAAGGCAATTATTGGATTGCGAATAATTTTATTTGGGGGTGGTTGCTTATCCCTATAACTGCTTTGTCGGAAGTTATACGGCGCGACTGCAAAGACGGTTATATAAAATTAAATCAATTCAATTATTATTTTATTGCAACCTCCGTAATTGCTGTTTGGATTTTAACAATTCCATTATGGATACCGTTCTTCCGTTATGTAGAAAATTTGCAAAACGCAAGCGAAATTTTTTTAATAACTATTAAACTTGTGCCATTCTATATCGCTTATTCGGGCTGCGCAATTATTGATAATATATTTATCGGTTTAGGAAAAACATTGTATAATGCAATAAATTCGTTTATAATCAATTTAGCGTATTATGGAATTTTTTACATATTGTATCTTACCAATGTAATCACTTTTTCAATGAACGTTATAATCCTGATGTTTGGTTTCGGCATGGTCGTACATTTAGCGGTATCGCTTATCGAAGAAAAATTTTTCTTGCGTAAGTTTGAAAAGCAAAAAAGATTTAATTTACACCTTGTAGGATGGTTCTCTTGGGGGAGATAGAAAAAAGACAATGAGCTATCTATAAAGCACACGAGAAGTTTAATGCGCCACCTTGTCAAGTAAAAGTAAAGCAAGAAGATTTTTTTGATTTTGTTGAGCAGTTGGATATTAGTTTTAACTAATGATTAAGATATCTTTCCCGTTTTCTAATTATTTCTTTATTGTGGATTCTCCGACTAATATTGAATCACATTTTTTTGAAAAGTTTCTTTTGTTTGCAGAATTTATAAAAGCATATGACAATGGAAGCCAAAGAAGTATAGTGATTCGCGTAATCGAATATGATATAAACCATGCATCTTTTGTAAAGATGTTTGATAAAGGTATTCTTTTATTAGGGAAGAGTGGTGCTGGTAAGTCGACTTTATCTGCATATCTTCATCTGATGGCAGGATGCGAATGCTATACGGACGATATAGCACTTATGAATTATAATACAAAGATAACTCAAGGTGTGTCACAATATATTAATTTGCGGTCATCTTCTCTGGATTTATTACCCATGAACCATAGTGAGGTTTATGATAGTTTTATTGAACGATATAAAATTATACTAAACAATCGGGCTGGAGAAAAGGTGGATTATATCGTTTCGTTGAATCTGCATATTATCTTTTAGGAGAATTAGGAGGTTGATATATATGCTATTTTTATGGATACTATTTCTAATTGTCATTATTGTATTTTTAAAATATCTTCACTTGATTATAAAAAGATTTCATCTTCTAAGAAAAATACGTAAACGAATCAAAAAATACAATGGTAGTATACAATATTTTCGAAATCCAATGACATCCATTTTCAAGCATGACGGAAAGGCGGATATTTCTTTGCAATTGCAAAAAAAAATAATAGATGTGTCAGTTATCACAACACCATTTCGCCGAGTACGATATCATTTCGATATTAATAACAAACTATTGGAATTAGTTATTGAGAGAAGGTCTGTTTATATTGTAAACCCAAGAGTTCCTAGGCCTTCCGCCGTTATGGACAGAGTATATATTATCCGAAAATATAAAATTGGATTTGATTCATCGGATAATCAAAATCCAAAATATGTAATACTGCATCCGGCCCCGATATCGGTCAGCAAAGCAGACGGAGCAACACTTACAGCGCTCTACAACAATGACAATTTAATTCCCGGTGTCAAAGTATGTGGATTAAAATGGTTTATTGAAAATGCTTTTGATGAACTAAAGATAGATAATAATCAACATGAATCCAGTAATATATAAATATTTGCTGGCATTTTTGAAGTATAACCAATTATTGCGCACACAAATGTAATAATATTGTTCAGAATCGGGAGATATTACATACCGAGAGAAAATTCCAAGCAACCAAAAATGTCTTTCTTTATTACCGCTGTTTGCTGTGAAATAATCTGGAAACCAGAACATGCGGATAAAATTCACTCAGATCTGGCGATATCGTAAACAATATGACTGTAATGTTGCGATCATTGCTAATAAAAATATATATAGACTCGGCAGTGTAACTTTCACATAAATGTATTATAGATTATAGTATGATTAATTCGGGGGACTCTGTTTCAAAACAGAAAAAATTGCATAATCGAAACAAAGAGGGGGGATAAAAAGATATTTGTAAAGTGGTATTTAAATGATAAAAAATGATCTCCGTTTAAAGGCGATTATCATTTTGATAAATTATGAGAAATAGCTTATTTAAGGTGGTAACGTTAGTGACGGTTTGATGAACTGTGTGAGTATAATTATGCGATTGTTAAAGGAGAGCCTTTGTCGAAGTTAGCATTTAACTGTTTGAATGAGCGTTGTAGCTCTGATATCGACATTTTGATCCCCCAAAAGTATATTAACAAAATAGAAAAATTACTATTAAAACACGATTTTCTGCACATGGAGATAGATTGGTTCGCATCAGGTGGCATCGTGGTATAAGAGTAGCTCACCATGTGGACAAGTAATCATTGACTTGAATTTTGACATATTTTGGGGCGAATATGAGGGTAAACGAGTAGATATTGAAGAGTTTTTATCAGACACAATGGAAATGGAGATATATGGTGTCAAAGTGAAAACTTTGCCCCCCATTAAAAGCAATGATTCAGCTTGTCCTCCACCATTATAAAGACATGAATTCTCTTTTTCTGCTTGCAACGAGGAAAAAGCATCAGATACGATATGTTCAAATATGTATATTACTTGCTGAAAAATAATCTTGATGCGATATCTTTGGACAAGCTATATGCCATCTGCAATTCTTTTTGCGCTCGTTCGTGTTATGCGAACGGGCGCATTTTGCTTTTTGGCATACCCCGCTGCCGCTCGCCTCCGACCTCCATTCGCTTTGGAAATTCACCCGAAACGAATGAATGGAGCCGCTACTATGAGCGACAGAAAAAATAATTTTGAGAAATCCGCCGCAAATCAGCCAAAACGCACCTTCACCGGATCAGTAATGGACGAAAGGGGAAACAAGAACCTGCCCTCCGGCAAGAAGCCTACAAATAAAAAGTCAAGAGGAAAAACATAAAAATGACAAAAATTTTTGCAGGCAAAGTGGGAGGAAAAAATGAGCATAACAAAAAGACCCCCCTGAAAGCCGGTCAAAAAAGTTAATAGCACAGTTTTGCCAGTCAGTCAAGGATAAACAGCTACGCAGCGCCAAAGGCGTCCTTGACAGCCTGTCGAAACAGTGCTGTACGGTAAATAAGGGTGACAAAGCCACCTCATTCCGAAATTGTATTTTCAGAGAAAGCTAAATATTCGTTTACTTTAGCATAATAACGGCGAAGAAATTTGTTGGCAGCAGCAGTCATATATACAAAGTACGGCTTGCCCTCAGAACGCTTTTTATCAATAAATTGGTAAACGGGTTCCTCTTCGGGGGCGTTTTGAAGATAGCATTTCATTATGTTAAACAAAGTTTTGCGTAAATATGGAGAACCTCGCTTGGTGGTGCCGGAGTTTCTGCCGTATTTGTCTCCGGAATCGTTCGGTGCAGGGTCAATGCCGGCAAAAGCAACAAGAGATTGTTTACGGGCAAAACGGCGGACATCACCGATTTCTGCTATAAGCTGAGGCCCAAATGTACTTCCGACACCGAACATCTGCATAACAACCGGATATTCCGGCAGCATTTCGGCAAGACAGTTCATTTCAGAACGGTATAGCTCTACAGAACGGGAAATAGCTGTAAGCTGTTTTGCCGCTTCCACAATAATAACCTTTGCAGTTTGAGATTTCGGAACTAAAACAACGGCATTTTGAGCAAGGGTGTATACTTCGTCAACGGTGTTTGAACGCACTAAATATCCGTGCCGCTTACACCACTTTCGGTAACGCTCCACGAAAGCCTCCTTGCTGTACTGCCGCACACAATCGGCGTGCCAAAAGGTAATAACAAAGTCTACCCATTTTTGTGAGCCGTCATTCCTCACCGGACTTTCAAAGCATTTGCGGATACCGGGAAAGGTTTGTTCAAGTAAAGCGATTAAATTGTTAGCACTTGCGGTTTTCTGCTTTGAAGCCAAATTGAACTGGCGGTTAAGCGTTTTTAAATCATAACGAACAGTATCCATAGGAGTATAATCTCTCAAATCTGCCCAATTGTCAAGAGTATACCGTGCAATTTTCTGTGCGTCTGCTTTGTCCGTTTTCACTTTACGAAGTGAATTGCCGCCGTATTCCTTGATTAACAACGGATTAACGGTGCTTACAAAAAGGCCGGAATTGTGCAGAGCATTGGCTACAGGCTCATAGTACCGTCCTGTATATTCCATTGCAACACGGGTTTCTCCGTCAATGGATTTTAATTGTTCGGCAAGTGCAAGCAGCTCGGCGTTACTGTGTTTCACTTCAAAGGGAAGCATAACAACTTCGCCAAACGGTCTTAAAACAGCTACCGTACTTTTACCTCTGGAAATGTCAATTCCTACTGCGTTCATCTTAAAACTCCTTGTATTGTATTTGTAACGGTTGACACCAACCTTTACCCACCACCGATTCAATCTGTTTTTTGATACGAACGCATGGTTCCACCTACTAAAATCGAACGCTGTGAATAGGAGATCGGCTGACTGACTTCCTGACGGACGTGTAAGCCCTTGGAGGTGAATGTCAGACCTTTACCTCTCTATTCTAACAGCTTGGGCAATGAGATGTCCCATGCCTATGGCTGGCTGCCATAAATCAAGGGGCAAATATATAATAACAGGAAGGTACCGCGGATGAGTAATGCGACACATACCCGCATGATCCCGTACCCGGTGATCGAGGCCGCAGTCCGTGGCGACACAGACGCGGTAAACGAGGTGATCCGTCATTATTCCGGCTACATAGCTGCGATCGCGGGGAGGACAGGCCATGATGAAAACGGCAACTACTGTACCAATGTGGATGAAGAACTTCGCAGACGCCTGGAAACAAAACTGATTATCTCTATCCTGGACTTTGACCTGAATTAAAGTCCGGAGGCACCCATGCGTCCCCCTTTCCGCATGGACGACCGGATTCTTTGACAAAGAAAGTCGGGCGGAATATTTCCGGCAGTATAAGGCAGACGGGTACGATCTGTCGGCAACGAGCCATGCGGACGGTGCGCCACGACCTCCTGTATTTTTACGGAGCGAGCGAGAAACACGGGACTGCAAAGCAGGTGTGGCAGCCTGCGGGCGATGACTTCCGACAGGATAATGAAGACTCCCTTACAGCTACAGCCCGAGCGTGCAACCGTGATTCAGGCGGTGAGGCGTCGCAGGCAATAGGTAGGGTCGCGCGAGAAC
Organism: uncultured Eubacteriales bacterium; assembly: GCA_958414825.1. Taxonomy (GTDB): domain Bacteria; phylum Bacillota; class Clostridia; order Oscillospirales; family CAG-272; genus UMGS902. Next base: position 20,024 of record CATYXQ010000024.1, read on the forward strand.
CGCGTGAGGGTACCATGCCACCCCACAAAATCTGACGATTTTGTGGGGACCCCGACACCCATGGAGCCGTGCCAGCGGACGTCCGTACAGCCTATATTTTTGGATATATGAAAATCCGATTTATTTTCGGATAAGTCGGATTTTTTCTTAAAAGCAGCAGACAAACACAGAAAGACGCGGTATAATAGTATCGTTAGGAAAACACTACTTGATACTTCGTGTCATTCTGTATCTGCAATTATAAAAGGAGGCAACCATGTCTCAGGTACAAAACGGCACGCAGGAAATGCTTCCCGACAAGAGAACCTACACGGTGGAAGAAGTCGCTCATATTTTGGGTATCGGCAGACCCCTTGCAAAAGACTGCTTCCGTTTCCACAAAGACGCGCAAGGCGACAACAACTTATGTCAGCAACCAGACCATCGAGAAGATCATAAAACTTCTGCGCTGTGCGTTCAAACAGGCGGTGCGGTGGGAGATCATCGGACGCAATCCCTTCGACAATGTGGTACTGCCGAAAACGGAGTACAAAAAGCGTGACATTTGGGACGCGGAGATGATCCGAACGGCTCTTGACAAGTGTACCGACAGCAAGCTCTATGTGGCAATGAACCTGTTATTCGCTTGTTCGCTCCGCATGGGTGAGATTTTGGGGCTGACCTGGGACAACGTACATATTTCCGAGGACGAGATCGCCGCGGACAACGCCTATGTTTATATTGACAAGGAACTGACGCGCGCCTCCAAACGGGCAATCGAGACGCTGGCGAAAAGGATATCTACCATATCTTCACGCCGCTTCTGCCGAACACAAGCACCCGTATCATTCTGAAAAAGCCGAAAACCGATTCCAGTATCCGCAAGGTGTGGCTGCCGAAAACGCTTGCCTATATCCTCTGCGAATGGAAGAAGGCACAGGACGAGATACGGAATTTTCTCGGTGACGAATACCAAGACTACAATCTTTTTATTTCACTCCCGAACGGGCGGCCTTGCGAGGACCGTGTGATCCTCAAAGAGTTTGCAAAGCTCCGAGAGGACGCAGGACTGCCGAAAGTGGTCTTTCACTCTCTCCGTCATTCCAGTACGACTTACAAGCTTGAAACTCAACCACGGCGACCTGAAAGCAACACAGGGCGACACGGGACACGCGGAGATCGACATGATCACAAGTGTGTACGCACATATCCTTGACGAGGATCGAAAGGTCAACGCGCAGAAATTTGAAACCGCGTTCTATTCCAATCCCGACCTGCATAATATCCGTCCTACGGCAGAACCGAAAGAACCGGCGCCGGCAACGCTGGATTTGGCAAGTCTTGTGGAGCAGCTTCAGAAGTCTCCCGAACTCGCAAGTGCGCTTGCGGCACTCATCGCCGCGCAGGGCACGGCAGCAAAGACCGAAAAATCAAATTAGCAAACAAGCGATTTTGATTAACAAACTTTTAGAAACCGTTCGAATCCAATTAGCAAAATATGCACTTCCAAACGCATAAAAACAAGCCCGTCAAAAATTTCGGATCGTTCGATTCCTTCAAATTTGACGAGCGTGAGAGAAAAAACAATGCCGTAAACCATCAAAAAACGGCTTACGGCAAGGGTTTTGGCGTTCCCGAGGTGATTCGAACACCCGACCTATCGCTTAGGAGGCGATCGCTCTATCCAGCTGAGCTACGGAAACGTATGCAGCAAATATTCAATTTTGATGCCTTACAAGACGCGAATGATTTGCCGCCGGAGAGACTGCAACTCTATCCACTGGAGCGAATGACGCATAGAGGCAGAAATACTGCTGGTTTATATGGACAGTTTGCTTTTACATTTTGTCATAAAGCGCTCGGTATCAATAATGAAACGTTCGTGTGTTCCCTCACCGATCAGTCCAGCTTCATCTTTCGCTTCTACCTTAAAAGTCAATTTTCTACCGTCTGTCTCTATCAAAGTGGCCGTACAGGTAATTTTGATTCCGAGCGGAGAGGCGGATATATGCCGCACATTTATGCATGTCCCGACGGTAGTTGTTCCATCTTCAAGATGCGGCGCAACACACGCGCAGGCGCATTTTTCCATCAACGCGATCATTGCGGGTGTGGCATAGACGGGCAACAGGCCGCTTCCATAACTGGAGGCGGTATTTTGCTCATTGACAAACTCTGTGATTTCATATTGTATTCCAAGATTCATGATTTCACCTCATTAAAAATGACTATTATAGTATAGCACAGTATGTGTGTGAATGCAAGAATCATTTTTACAATATTTTCTTGCAAAGAACAAACGTGTAGTGTATAATAAAAAGACTATGACATGCGAGGTATTTCATAATGACGATGAAACGCGAAATGCTCGATCAGAATGTCGCGCTTACAACAATTCCTACGGATAAATTTAAATCGAGTTATTTGACATTTTCTCTGGTTGTTCCGCTTGCAAAAGAAACTGCCGCAAAAAATACGCTTCTTATGAAAATATTAAAACGGGGAACAATGAGCTATCCGGATATGACTGCGCTTTCCAAAAAGCTGGAATATCTCTATTCCGCCGATATTTTTTCCCGCTGTTATTCTCTTGGCGAAACGCAGTTCCTGAATATTTCGATGGATGTTTTGAATGATGCGTATACGATGGAGAAAAACAGTCTTTTGGAAGAAGCGCTTGCGGTTCTCGGTGAAATTGTATACGCGCCGATTTTAGAAAACGGAATCTTCAGGCAGTCTTATTTTGACAGTGAGAAACGCAACTTGTTGGCTGAAATCGATGCAGAGATCAATAATAAGGGCAAATATGCGTTTTCAAGGCTTCGGGAACTTATGTGCGAAAATGAGCGCTACGGCGCTTCTCCGCTTGGAACAAAAGAATCGGTAGAAGCATTTACAAATGCAGATTTATACGCGCATTATTTAGATGTGCTTGCCAGCGCGCGTATTGAAATTTTGTTTGTCGGAAATACGGATACAGACAAATTAAAAAGTGCGCTCATACGTCTTTTGAGCGAACACATGCCCAAACGCGTTTTTTCGATCGAAACCGAAGTGCGCAGACGCGCCGATGCGCCCAAAACTGTTGTTGAAAAAAGCATTGGAAACCAGGGAAATTTGGCGCTCGGATTCCGTACCGGAACGGTTTTAGCCGACGGAAATTATCCGGTATTGGCGCTGCTTTGCGAACTGTACGGAGGCAGTCCGACGTCAAGACTGTTTATGAACGTGCGTGAAAAGCTGAGTTTATGTTATTATTGCGTTTCTCATGCCGAAGCGATTAAGGGACTGATGTTTGTTCGTGCGGGCATTGAAAATGAAAATTTCGAGGCTGCAAAAAATGAAATTCTTCGGCAATTAGAACTCCTGCAGAGCGGTTCGTTTACCGTCGATGAACTGAATGATGCCAAACTGTCTCTCTGCAACGCATATGCGGAAATGTCCGACAATCCGCAGTCACTGGAAACCTGGTATATGGGCAGGGCGATTTCCGGGCTCTCTCAGTCGCCCGAAGAAGCGGCTGTGGCTGTACAAAAAATTACAAAATCGGAAATTGTCGAAGTTGCAAATAAAATCACATTGGATATGATTTATTTTTTGAAAAGCACAAATGTTTCGGGAGGAGAGCAATCATGGAAATAAAGACCCGCATATCCGAAAAACTCGGAGAGCAATATTTCACATTTCGGCATAGCAGCGGACTCACAGTCTATGTTTTTCCAAAAGAAATGGCTTCTTCTTACGCATTATTTGCTACAAAATACGGTTCTTTGGAAAACAAATTCAAATTAGAGACAGACGGCGATTTTACCACAGTTCCAGCCGGCATTGCGCATTTTTTGGAACATAAAATGTTTGAAAACGAGGACGGCGTGGATACATTTGAACGCTTTGCCAAGACGGGCGCCAGCGCCAACGCTTATACCTCGTTTGATAAAACGGCTTATTTATTTTCCGCAACCGATCATTTTTATGAATCGCTGGAAATTCTTCTGGATTTTGTGACGCATCCGTATTTCACAAAAGCGACTGTTGAAAAGGAACAGGGAATTATTGCCCAGGAAATACAGATGTATGAGGATAATCCGAACAGCCGGATTTATTACGAACTGATGCGCGCCATGTATGCGGAGCATGATGTGCGCACCGAGATTGCAGGTACGGTAGAATCAATTTCCCGGATTACGCCTGAACTTTTATACAAATGCTACAATACATTTTATAATCTGCACAACATGGCGCTGTGTTTGTGCGGGAGAGTGGACTGCGCGCATGTTTTAGAGGTTTTGGACAGGGTATTGAAAGTAGCTCCCGAGCAAACCATTTGCCGTTTTTACGCAAAGGAACGCGCGGAAACGGCGGTGAAGCGGACGGAAATTAACATGCAGGTATCCAAACCGCAGTTTGCAATCGGCGTCAAAGATATTGCGATTCCAACGGAACCTGCGGCGTTTGCCAAAAAAGATTTCGGCATGAAGATCTTAAATGAGATTCTATTCAGTTCTTCTACGGACTTTTTTAACGAAATGTATGAAAAGGGAATTTTGAATTCCAAATTTTCTTCTGAATATGATTCGACGCTTTCATTTGCTTACAATATTTATACGGGTGAGACAGATGATCCCGACGCATTTTTAAAACTGCTGAAGCAATACATTTTTGAATGCCAAAGCCACCCGCTTTCAGAAGACGCTTTTCTTCGTGCCAAACGATCTGTTTATGCAGATTTTGTCAGAGTGTTTGACAGCACCGATGAAATTGCCAACGAATTAATCGGGTATTCTTTTCTGGATATTGATCTTTTTGATAATATGCGTATTATAGAGGAAATAGATAAAGCTTATGTGGAGAATTTGCTGAGAGATTGCTTCAAAGAACCGTATTTTGCGCTTTCGGTTGTCTCTCCCATAGAGTGAGGGGGATGTTCAATGTTTGATATGTATTTGCGCGCGTCAACGCTGTCTTTTCCCGGGCTCGGTATAGGCGAATTTACGATTGATAGCGTAGCGTTCACCATTTTCGGACGAGAGATCGCCTGGTATGGCGTTATCATTACATTCGGAATTATTTTGTCCGCAATTTACGGAATTTCCCGCGCAAAGATTGAGGGCATCTCAGTGGATGATATGCTGGATGTGATCCTGGTAGCGGTTATTGTCAGCGTAATCGGCGCGAGATTGTACTATGTCATTTTTTACGGCAATTATCATTCATTCTATGACGTGATTGCAATTTGGAACGGCGGCCTGGCCATTTACGGCGCTGTAATCGGCGGAGCGCTTGCGCTTCTTGTAATGGCAAAAATTAAAAAACTGAACGCTTTGAAACTTTTGGATATTGGCGCATCTTCCATCATTTTAGGGCAGGCGATCGGTAGATGGGGGAATTTTATGAATGCAGAAGCATACGGCTATGAGACCGAGCTTCCGTGGCGGATGGGGATTCACTCTTTCGGCGATGCGATTTTTGTACATCCTACATTTCTTTATGAGTCGCTGTGGAATTTACTTGGATTCTTTTTACTCTGGTATCTCTATAAAAAGAAACGCTATGACGGGCAAATTTTTTTACTGTATCTTGCATGGTATGGATTCGGACGTATGTTTATCGAGGGCTTGCGCACAGATAGTCTTTGGTTAATACCGGACGTCATTCGGGTATCTCAACTGCTTGGGGGACTATGTTTTGCCGTTTGCGGTGCGTTGCTCATATTTTTTGGAATCAAATTTAGGAAGAAAAAAACTACAGAGGTAAAGTCACATGGCAATCAGAATTGACGGAAAAGAGACAAGCAAGGCAGTCAGAGCGCGGATTAAAGAGGATACAACGGCTTTCATCAAACAGACCGGAATCGTTCCCGGACTGGCGGTGGTTATTGTCGGCGCCGATCCCGCATCGCAGGTTTATGTTCGGAATAAACATAAAGCCTGTGCTGAGGTGGGAATGTATTCGGAGGTACACGAACTTCCTGAAAATATTTCGGAAGAAGAACTGCTTTCACTGATTGACCGGTTGAATCACAGCGATAAGATTCACGGAATTTTGGTGCAGTTGCCGCTTCCCAAACATCTAAATGAAGAAGCTGTCATTTTAGCTATTGATCCGGCTAAGGATGTGGATGCGTTTCATCCGCAAAATGTCGGAAAGATCATGATTGGAAATTATAGCTTTCTGCCATGTACGCCCGCCGGCGTCATGGAACTGCTTCGCTTTTACGGGATTGATCCGGCCGGCAAGCACTGTGTGATCGTCGGACGAAGCAATATTGTCGGCAAGCCGCAGTCTATGCTGATGCTAAAGGCAAATGCTACGGTAACCATCTGTCACTCCAAAACACAAAACCTATCTTCGCTGGTTCGCATGGCGGATATTGTCATTGCAGCCGTCGGCAAACCGAAGTTTATAACGGAGGATATGGTAAAAGAGGGGGCGGTTGTAATTGATGTTGGAATCAACCGTATGTCTGACGGAAAGCTTTGCGGAGATGTAAATTTCGACCAAGTTGAGAAAAAAGCTTCTTATATAACGCCGGTGCCCGGCGGCGTCGGTCCTATGACCATTACGATGCTGCTTCAAAATACGCTGACAGCGGCCAAAGAAAAACAAAATAAGTAAAATAAACGGTCCGCGCTATTGTTTTCAGTAATAGCGCGGATCGTTACTTTTTATAAAATTTTTAAAAAGAGGATTGACAAAAACCACGAATATGAATATAATATCATATGAACATATTTTCATATGAATATGTAGTAAATCGGAGGTGAAATGGATGGCTGAAAATGAGAAAAAAATGCCAAACGGAGAAAATTCAGGCGAATTTTTAGCAGCGCATGAAGATGTTGTAAAAAGAGTATTGGAAAAACAGCCTGCAGATGAATATTTGTACGATCTCGCCGAACTGTTCAAAGTATTCGGTGATTCTACAAGAATAAAAATTCTGTATGCATTGTTTGAAAGCGATCTATGTGTCGGAGATATAGCACAGTTGCTGAATATCAGCCAATCGGCAGTCAGCCATCAACTAAAAATTTTAAAAGACGCGAAACTGGTAAAGTTTCGGCGGGAAGGCAAAATCATATTTTATATGCTGGATGACGATCATGTAAGAACGATGCTGAGCATGGGTATGGAACACGTAGAGGAATAACAGCATTTTTTTAAGGAGAACTTATATGCAAAAACTGTATACGATTGCTGTAGACTGCGCAAACTGCGCAGCGAAAATGGAAGACGCGGTAAAAGCTACAAAAGGCGTAAAAAGCGCCGCGCTTAGCTTTATGACCCAAAAGATGCGGGTGGAATTTGAAGAAGAGGCAGACATTGATGCTGTGATGAAAGAAGCGCGGAAACGCTGCAAAAAAATAGAACAGGACTGCGAAATTTTTATATAAAAGGAGTAGAAGTAATGACAGCGAAACAAAAGCGTGTTCTATTCAGAATTATCGCATCCGCCGCTGTGCTGATTACGGTTTTTATTCTGAATTTATCAATTGATATGCAACTATATCTTGAGGCCGCGCTGTATTTACTGGCTTATTTTATAATCGGTCATGATATTTTGATGAAAGCTTTCAGAGGTATTCTGAACAAGCAGATATTTGATGAAAATTTTTTGATGACAGCAGCAACAATCGGCGCAATTTTGCTTGGCGATTATAAAGAAAGCGTCGCTGTCATGCTGTTTTACCAGATCGGGGAATTGTTCCAAAGCGTTGCTGTAGGAAAAAGTCGGAAAAATATTGCCGATCTCATGGACATTAGGCCGGACTATGCCAATTTGCTTGTAGACGGCAGACTGAAAAAAACAAATCCGGAGGATATACCGGTAGGGGCGGAAATCATGGTTAATCCGGGTGAAAAAATTCCTATTGACGGAATGATTTTGGACGGAACATCCACGCTGAACACAAGCGCACTCACCGGAGAGAGCGTTCCTTTAGATGTACAAAAGGGAGACGCGGTCATCAGCGGCTGTATCAATATGTCCGGTGCAATCAAAGTCAAAACAACAAAAGAATTCGGACAATCTACCGTATCTAAAATTTTAGATCTTGTAGAAAATTCCAGCATGAAGAAATCGCGATCG
>CATYXQ010000025.1 GCA_958414825.1 uncultured Eubacteriales bacterium
GTACGGTTCAGATTGTTGTCGGTACGCATGCGCTGCTGGAGGAGGACGTGCGCTTTTGCAGACTCGGTCTGGTCATTGCGGACGAGCAGCAGCGCTTTGGCGTGCGTCAGCGCGCGGCGCTGCTTGAGCGGGCTCCACGCGCGCATATGCTGGTCATGAGCGCTACGCCGATCCCGCGCACGCTTGCGCTGGTTTTGTACGGAGATTTGGACATTTCGCGCGTGGACGAGCTTCCGCCCGGGCGGAAGCCTGTGGAGACTTTTCTTGTGGATGAGCGCTATCGCGCGCGCCTGAACGGATTTATCGAAAAGCAGGTGGCGGACGGCGGACAGGTCTATGTTGTGTGTCCCGCCGTGGAAAAGCCGGAGGATGACGCTGAGGGCGGCGCGCAGACGGTCGGCGTATTTGGAAGCGCTTCGCGCGAGGAGGCGCCGCTGCATTCCGCGGTGGAACATGCAGAAGCGCTTTCTAAGCGCTTTCCGCAGTATACAGTCGCCTGTATGCACGGTCGGCTGCGCGCCGCGGACAAGCAGTCGGTCATGGCGAGCTTTGCCGACGGAAAGGCGCAGATCCTGGTTTCAACGACCGTGATTGAGGTGGGCGTCGATGTTCCGAACGCGGCGCTGATGATTATTGAAAACGCCGAGCGCTTCGGCCTGTCTCAGATCCACCAGCTTCGCGGCCGTGTCGGACGCGGAAAGCGCAAGTCTTACTGCATCCTTGTGTCCGATTCCGAGCGTGAGCGCGCAAAAGAGCGCCTGCGTTTTTTGTGCTCAAGCACAGACGGTTTTGCCATAGCCGAGCAGGATCTGAAAATGCGCGGTCCGGGCGATTTGCTCTCGGCATCCGACACGCGGCAGAGCGGGGAGGAAAAACAGTTTCGCATGTCGGCGCTCTGCAATGACCCAAAGCTTTTTGAGGAGGCTTCTGAGGCCGCCGATCGGCTGCTTGCATCTGATCCCGCGCTGTCCGATGAGGCGCTTGCCTCACTGCGCAGGCGCGTTTCATCTGTGCTTGAGAACGCCGGGCGCACGCTCAATTGATTTTCTGAGTTGCGAGCAGAAAAAGTACCGATATAGTAGATTTTCTGCCGGAAATATGTTAAAATTACAGTGGAATACGCCTTTTTCTTAACTGAAAAAGCGACAAACAAAAGAATCGGCCGCTTTTGCGGCCTTTGGAGGCAGGATATGCAAAATCAACCGCTTGCGGACAGACTTCGCCCCGAAACGCTGGACGAGATCGTCGGGCAGGCGCATCTGTTCGGTAAAAACGGTGTGATCCGCCGGATGACCGAGAGTGGTCGGATTACAAACATGATCTTTTTCGGTCCGCCTGGTACCGGAAAAACGACCGCAGCGCGCATTGTGGCCAAACGGTCGGGCATGGAACTGCATCGGCTCAACGCTACGACCGCTTCGCTTTCGGACGTCCGGGATGTGATTGCGCAGTCGAAAAATATGTTCGGCGCGGCGGGGACGCTCCTGTATTTGGATGAGATTCAGTATTTTAACCGAAAGCAGCAGCAGTCGCTTTTGGAATACATAGAAGACGGCCGGATTACGCTGATTGCCTCTACGACCGATAACCCGTATTTCTGTATTTATAACGCGATCCTTTCCCGCTGCGCGGTATTTGAGTTTAAGCCGGTCGCGGCCGCTGACATCCGGCGCGCGCTGCTTCGCGGACTTGCGCTTTTAAACCGGGAATGCGGCAGGGAGACGCAGATTGACGACGACGCGCTTGATTTTATTGCGGGCGTCGGCGGCGGAGACGTCCGCTCGTCGCTCGGCGTGCTTGAAAATGTCTATTCGGTCGCGCAGGAGAAAATCAGCGAGGAGGACGTCAGGTGCTTTGTCCCCGTCTTTACCGGCAATTTTGATCGTGCGGGCGACGTGCATTATAATCTGCTTTCCTGCCTGCAAAAGTCCATTCGGGGCTCCGACCCGGACGCCGCGGTCTTTTATCTTGCACGGATTTTAGAGGGCGGCGATCTTTTGTCCGCCTGCCGGCGGCTGCTGGTCATTGCAAGCGAGGATATCGGGCAGGCGTATCCGCAGGCCGCGATTCTGGCTAGGGCCTGTACGGACGCGGCCAGGGAACTCGGACTGCCGGAGGGGGCGATTCCGCTTTCCAATCTGACGGTGTCGCTTGCCACTTTTCCGAAATCCAACAGCGCGTATATGGCGTATGCGGCTGCGAAAAACGATTTTTTATCGGGACTTGGGCAGGAGATTCCGACGCATCTTGTTTCACCGCTCTTCAAGGGCTACAAATATCCGCATGATTATCCGAATCACTATATTCCCCAGCAGTATCTGCCAAACGATCTTGCGGGGCGGCGCTATTATGAATTCGGAGAAAATAAAACTGAGCAGGCTGCCAAAGCGTATTGGGAAAAAATAAAGAATTTGTAACAAAAGCGGAGGAAATATGGAAGCAGGATATGTCGCGGTTCAAAAATACACAAAAGAGCTTTGCCGCAATTTTTGGGCGGTTGCACAGCGCTTTGCCAGTTAATATAAGTTCAAATTTTAAATAAAATTGCGCGGACAGACTGATGGATTTTCGATGCGGTAAATAACCGCGCGTTTTATGCAAATACTAATTTCGCTTGCCGAACTTTGCAAAAAGATATGAACAAAAAACTTTTTTTGTGCGGTTTTGCAGTAGGCCTTACGGTCTGCGTGATTTTGCTTGCCGCGTTTGTATTCTGTTTCGGCGGCGTATTCTGGTTTTGAGGAAAATGATGAGAATAGACAAATTTCTTTCTGAATGCAGGGTCGCTACTCGGCGGGAGAGCGCCGCGGCCATTCGCCGCGGCGCCGTCTCACTTGACGGCGAGATTATCCGCCGCGCGGATATAAAGGTAGACCCCGAACGCTGTCAGGTTGTTTTCTGCGGGGAGCCGGTCGTGTACCGCCGCTTTACATATGTGCTTTTAAACAAGCCTGAGGGGGTTGTGTGCGCTACGGAGGATACGAGGGAGCGAACCGTGATGGAGCTTTTGCCGTCCGAGGTGCGGAAGTTTGATCTGTTTCCCTGCGGCCGTTTGGATAAATACACGCTCGGACTGGTTTTGCTGACTGACAACGGGCCGCTTGCGCACCGTTTGCTCTCACCGCGGCGGCATGTCGAAAAAGAATACGTATTTACCTGCGCAAACCCGGTGACCCCAGCGGATTTGGAGGCGCTTTGCGCGGGCGTGGACATCGGCGGTTACCGGACAAAGCCCTGCCGGATTTGGATGAGCGGCGCCGATACGGGGCGCATTATCCTTTCCGAGGGAAAATATCATCAGATCCGGCGGATGTTTGAGGCGCGCGGCAACCGGATTTTGTATCTTGAGCGCGTTCGTTTTGCCGCCCTTACGCTGGACGGACTTTCGCGCGGGGAGTGGCGGTATCTGACAAAGGAAGAAATCAGCGCGCTGGAAGCGCATGGAGAATAAAAATGGACATTTTGAATACACTGTGCAGGGAACTGAATATTGAGCGATGGCAGGCGGAGCGCGCTGCAGCGCTGCTTGACGACGGAAACACCGTTCCGTTTATCGCGCGCTACCGAAAGGAGGCGACCGGCAATCTTTCGGATACGGCGCTGCGCGCTTTGGCTGAACGCCTTGAATATCTGCGCCGTTTTGAAGCGCGGAAAGAGGAGATCCGCGCGGCGATCAGCGAGCAGGACAAACTGACCGGCGACGTGCTGCGCGCGCTGGATGCGGCGCAGACCCAGAGCGAACTTGAGGATGTGTATCTGCCTTTCCGGCCGAAGCGGAAAACGCGCGCTTCTGTCGCGCGGGAGCGGGGACTTGAGGATTTGGCGCTTTTAATCTATGCCTGCGATCTATCCGATGCCCCCTCGATTGAAATTGCCGCCGAGCGCTTTGTCAATGCGGAGCGCGGGGTACCTGATGCGCAAAGCGCGATTGAGGGCGCGCTGGATATTCTTGCCGAGGAGATTGCGCAAAACGCAAAGTACCGCAAGGCAATCCGCGAGGGGAGTATGCGACTTGGCGAGATCGTTTCCCATGCGGTCAAAGACGAGGAATCGGTGTATGCGCAGTATTACGATTACCGCGAGCCGATTGCAAAAATCCGTCCGCACCGCTATCTTGCGCTCTGCCGCGGCGAGCGCGAGGGGTATCTCAAGGTAGACCTGTGCGTTCCCGAAGAAAACGTGTACGCTTATCTTGAACGTGAACTGATTGCGCATCCCGAAAGCCCCGCCGCCTCCTATCTGCGCCGCACGCTTCGGGACGCGTATAAGCGCCTGATTGCGCCCGCGATCGAGCGCGAAATCCGAAACGGCCTTTTTGACGAGGCGAGCGAGGGTGCGATCGGCGTGTTTTCCCAGAATCTGCGCGGACTTTTGATGCAGCCGCCCGTTCGCGGCCGCGTCGTGCTCGGGTTTGACCCGGGATACCGCACTGGCTGCAAGCTTGCGGCTGTGGATGCGAACGGACGGGTGTTGGAAACTGCGGTGATCTATCCGACAAAGCCGCAGGAAAAAATTGCGGAAAGCCGCAAGACAATGGCCGCGTTGATTCGTCGGCATCACGTGGATGTGATCGCCATCGGCAACGGAACCGCCTCGCGCGAGAGCGAGCAGTTTGTGGCCGACACGATTCGCACGCTTTCAAATGATGTAAAATATGTGATTGTCAGCGAGGCGGGCGCGTCGGTTTATTCGGCGTCGCCGCTCGGCGCGGAGGAGTTCCCGGATTTTGACGTGACCGAGCGCAGCGCGGTTTCGATTGCGCGGAGGTTAATCGATCCGCTGGCCGAGCTTGTCAAAATTGAGCCTCGTTCAATCGGCGTCGGGCAGTATCAGCATGATATGAAACCCCAGAGACTGGACTCGGCGCTCGGCGGCGTGGTGGAGGACTGCGTCAACAGCGTCGGCGTTGAACTGAACACGGCTTCCTGGCCGCTGCTCTCCTATGTGGCGGGCGTCGGCGCGGCCTGCGCAAAGAATATCGTTAAGTACCGGGAAGCGCACGGCGCGTTTGGTAGCCGCGAGGAACTGAAAGCGGTTCCGCGTCTTAGCGCGCGCGTATTTGAGCAGTGCGCGGGCTTTCTGCGCGTCAGCGGCGGGCGGGAGATTCTTGACTGCACAGGCGTGCATCCGGAGTCGTATGCGCCTGCGCGCCGCCTTCTGGAACTGTTCGGCTATACCGAATCGGACGTGCGCGCCGGACGGCTGTGCGGCCTTTCTGCCCGTGTATCGGCGCAGAATGCGGACGCGGTGGCAGAAAAGCTGGGCGTCGGAACGCCGACGCTGCTCGATATTTGCAGCGAATTGGAAAAGCCAGGCCGGGACGTGCGGGATTCGCTCCCCGCGCCGGTTCTCCGCTCGGATGTACTGGGATTTGATGATTTGCGCGAGGGCATGGAACTGACCGGTACGGTGCGCAATGTCGTGGATTTCGGTGCGTTTGTGGACATCGGCGTGCATCAGGACGGCCTTTTGCATATTTCGGAGATCGCGGACCGCTATATCCGCCACCCTGCCGATGTGCTGACCGTGGGGGACGTCGTGCATGTAGTTGTCAAGAGTGTGGACGCGCAAAAGCATCGAATCGGTTTGACAATGCGCAGGGAAAAATCGGAATGAGACTCAAAACGCTAATAAATTAGAATAAATTCTGTCAAAAGCAGACGTATCCACGCAGATACAAAAGCAGGGTGTGCATTTTGCACAAAGGCGTTTCTGAAAGTTTGGGAATTTCCCCACTTTCTTTTTTCGGTCGATTCTGTTATACTATTAGCATAAAATTTGCTGATTCAAGCAGGCAAAAATTTTGGGAGGATACTCAATGGCAAGCTTATCACTCAGACATATTTATAAAAAGTACCCCGGCGGCGTACTTGCGGTTTCCGATTTCAATTTGGAAATCAAAGACAAGGAATTTTTGATTTTCGTCGGTCCCTCCGGTTGCGGAAAATCGACTACGCTTCGTATGATCGCGGGACTTGAAGAGATCACCGAGGGTGAACTCTTTATCGAGGACAGACTCGTCAACGACGTTGCGCCGAAAGACAGAGACATCGCGATGGTGTTCCAGAACTACGCGCTGTATCCGCATATGACCGTGTTTGAAAACATGGCGTTCGGTCTGAAGCTCCGCAAGACTCCGAAAGAAGAGATCAAACGCAGAGTTGAGGAAGCGGCTCGCATCCTGGACATCGCGCATCTGCTTGACAGAAAGCCGAAGGCGCTGTCCGGCGGTCAGAAACAGCGTGTGGCGCTCGGCCGTGCGATTGTTCGTCATCCGAAAGTATTCTTGCTCGACGAGCCTTTGTCAAACCTTGACGCAAAGCTCCGTGCGCAGATGAGAACCGAGCTTACCAAGATTCATAAGAGAGTCGGCACTACGTTTATTTACGTAACGCACGACCAGGTCGAGGCTATGACGATGGCTTCTCGTATCGTCGTTATGAAAGATGGTCTCATTCAGCAGGTGGATACGCCGCAAAACCTCTATGACAGTCCGTGCAACGTCTTTGTAGCAGGCTTTATCGGAACGCCTCAAATGAACTTTATCGACTGTATGCTGGAAAAGAAAGGCGAAGATATGTTCCTCGTGTTCGGCGAGAACCGCATCAAGCTTCCGGCTGAAAAGGCTTCCAATCCGGCGCTTGCGGACTATGTCGGTAAAGAGGTCATTGCAGGACTTCGTCCCGAGTGCGTACATGACGAGCCGATGTATCTCTCCAGCATGGCGGAGAGCGTTATTGAGACGTATGTTGACGTGACCGAGCTTATGGGTGCGGAGATTTATCTGTATCTCACAACCGGTGAGCAGAAACTGATTGCGCGCGTTTCTTCGCGCAGTCAGGCGAGAGCGGGCGATACGATCAAAGTTGCGCTGGACGCCGCCAGAATCCATTTGTTCGATAAGGAAACCGAGCGCGCAATTCTGCACTGATTCGGTTTGCCTCACGTTTCACGTAACCTGAAAATTCCGCCGCTTGAGCGGACATATGCGCTCAGAAAATCCTATTCTATCGTCGGCGCGTTCTTTGAATGGCAGACATCGGATTGGATTTTTGGGGGAATATGTGTTTGACAGATTTTATCAGCCACCCATACCGGGTGGCTGATTTTATAGACTGATCTTGCGCGGCGGTATAGATTTGGAGGCCTGACTTTGTTGGAAACGAAAAAGGCGGTGCGCACTGCTTCCTGTATGATGCTTCTTTGGATGGCGTTTTACCTGTTTTCCGCTCTGGTTTTGCCGGCATATATCGAGATTTTTTCTGCTGCCGGATGCGTTTTTCCTCTTTTGGCGTTTCGCGGCCGTTATCGGCCGCACGGTGTGCGCGGCGGTCGTGCGCGCCGTTATGATTTGCGACAGTATGCGCTCTTTTTCGGGGCGTTTGTCAGCGGGTGTGCGCTGCTTTCTTTTTTTGGTGCGCTTGCGGCGCGGTTTTTTGGCGCTTCCGAGGCCGCCGGGAATGTCGGCGAAAGCGCGCCTGTCGGCGGAAGTTTCCTGTATTTATTGGTCTTTGCCTGCGTGTTCCCCGCGCTGTTTGAGGAGGCGCTTCTGCGCTGCGGCGTTCTCGGCGCGCTTTCCCCGCTCGGCGGTACGGGCGTGCTGCTTTGCGGCGTATTGTTCGGGCTGATGCATCTGCGGTTTGACCGGCTCTTATATGCGGTTTTTGCGGGCATTTTGCTCAGCGCGCTTGTATTTTTGACTGAGAATGTGTATGTTGGGATGCTGTTGCATTTTGTAAATAATTTCTGCGCTTTGCTTTTGTCCTATGTGCACGGTTTTACGGTCTCATGTGTTTTTGCCGCCGGTTTTGCCGCTCTGTTTTTGTTCTGCCTGTGCGCGCTGCGCGGAAAACCGATTTTGAAAGATATGCGCACATTACTTGCCGAACCTTGCGGAAAAGAGGTGTTTGCGCTTTTGCCGCCCTCGTTTTGGCTGTTTGTTTTCATCAGCATGGCGGTATCGGCGGTGATTTTGTTTGTATGAGGGATTATATGGAATATCAACAGCCTCCGTGTTCCCTGAAATCGGGGGTAAACGATGCGGAGTTTATGCGCGAGGCGCTATTTGAAGCCAGAGCGGCTTTGGAAGAGGGCGAGGTTCCGGTGGGCGCGGTGATGGTACGCGGCGGAATCATTATCGCCCGTGCGCACAACACGCGCGAAAAAGACAAAAGCGCTTTGCGCCACGCAGAGGCCACCGCCATCGAGCTTGCCGGGCGTCTGCTCGGCGGATGGCGGTTGCCGGGCTGTACGCTGTATGTAACGCTTGAACCCTGTCCGATGTGCGCGGGCGCGGCGGTAAATGCGCGTGTACCCCGCGTTGTATTCGGTGCGTTTGACCGGCGCGCGGGCGCGTTCGGCACGGTACTCGATTTGAATGCGTTGCCCTTAAATCATAAAGTACAGGTCACAGGCGGCGTTTTGGAAGACGAATGCGTGCGGCTTTTACAGGATTTTTTCAGAAAAAAGCGGGAGGGATAGACAATGGATCGCGTGATTCTGCATTCGGATCTCAATGCGTTTTTTGCTTCGGTTGAGACGGTGCTGAATCCATCGCTTGCCGACGTGCCGATGGCGGTTTGCGGTGATCCGGACAAACGGCACGGGATTATTCTGGCAAAAAACGAGCTTGCCAAACGCTTTGGCGTGGTTACTGCCGAGACGCTCTGGAGCGCGCGGCAGAAATGCCCGTCGCTTGTGCTCGTGCGCCCGCATCGGGACTTGTATGCAGAGTACAGCCGGGAGATTAATGCCATTTATGCGGAATATACCGACCTTGTGGAGCCGTTTGGAATTGATGAGTCCTGGCTGGATGTGACCGGTTCCAAGCGGCTTTTCGGCAGCGGAGAAACGATTGCGGAGTGCCTGCGCCGCCGGATTCGCATTGAGACCGGTCTGACAGTTTCGATCGGCGTTTCGTTTAACAAAACTATTGCCAAGCTTGGCAGCGATCTGAAAAAGCCGGACGCGGTCAGCGTGATCGACCGCGCGCATTTTGAGGAGATTGTTTGGCGGCTTCCGGTAGAGGCGCTGTTGTATGTAGGCCGCGGCGCAAAGAAGACGCTTTTTGATATGCGAATCCGAACGATTGGCGATCTTGCGCATACCAGTCCGGATTTTCTTTCGTATAAGCTGGGGCGACCGGGACTTTTGCTCTGGGAGCGCGCCAACGGTCGGGACGACGAACCGGTGCGCAGTTATTATGAAAAGCGCGGTGTGAAAAGCGTGGGAAACGGCATTACTTTTTCCCGCGATCTGTACGGCATGGAGGAATTGCTTGTCGGACTGGAGGCGGTCTGCGATCTTGCCGCCGCGCGGATGCGGCAGAAAAAGGTCAAGTGTACGACGGTTCAGCTTTCGATCAAGGATAAAAATTTTGTGGTTTCGCAGCGTCAAAAATCGCTGAAAGTGCCGACGCAGTTGGCACGGCAGATGCGCGAAGCGGCGGCGGAGTTGCTTCGTGAAAGCTGGAATCCGCGGCTTGGCGTTCGTTCGATTACCGTAACCGGAACCGGTCTTGTCCCGGAGGATACCGCCGAGCAGATTGATTTTTTCGCTAACGGAAATCATGCGGAAAAACATGACCGGCGCGAGCGTGCCGTGGATGATATTCGGAAAAAGTTCGGGCAGGGGTCAATAACAAGCGGCGGCGTGCTCGGCAGTGATTTCGGCATCGACGAATAAATCCGGTATTTACTTGATAAAGCGGCCGTGGGATTTTTTCCGAGTTCGGACATCGGATTTTTGATCCAATGGCCGAATATCGGTTTTGCAAACGGATTTTGCGGCTGCGAACAGAAATTTACTTTGCAAATTTTAAAAAAGCACTTTCTTTTTGCCGCGCGATCATGTATAATCGTTGTATAATGACGTTTTTCGACTGATAGGTGAGGTAAAATAATATGAGAAAGTACATGAAAACAATTGTTTGTGCGCTGCTTGCCTGCGTACTTGCAGTTGGCGCTTTTTATATTTACGCCGACCAGGAGTATTCTTCTGCGGACGATCCTCTGATCTCTCTGAGCTATGTCAACGAAGTGCTGCTCCCGCAGATTAAGGAACTGATTGTGCGGTATGCGGGCGGAGAGGATATTGGCGATGTTGTTGTGACGACCGAGCCGGAGGACATTGAGCCTGAAGATACCGATCCCGAAGTTACCGATCCGGAACCGGATTTTCCAGAGGGGACGATCAGCACCGGCGCTCGCTTTGCAGTCGTGCAGATGCAGGCCGGACAGACGCTGTACGCCTCGGTCAATTCCTGTGAGGTGATTATGCGTTCGGGCGCTGCTAATGTCGTGTCGCCGTTTACGGTTCGTTTTGAGGAACAGGGACTCTCGGACACAACCGACGGCCGTGAACTGTATAATGAAGAAGCCGTGCCGAACAACCATACGGTTTTGATCCCGCGTGATGACGGCCGCGGCATTGTCGTCGGAGAGGGCGGCGCATGGCTTATGGTTCGCGGGGATTACCGCATAGCGACGCCGGAAGAACTGTTTGAGGGAGAAACTGAAACTATGGACGATACCGCTGATACGGGTATTTCCGAGGATGCGGATGCGCCGGACAATACCGAGGAATCCTTGGATTCGGAAGAATAAATCAGCAAAAAGGAAAGGAGGATGCTGTGATGAAAAATAAACTCTGGGTCAGAATCATTACGTGGGTGCTTGTCGTATTGATGATCGGCAGCTGCGCGTATGTTCTTCTGGCCAATCTGTTTGCGGCGCACGCACAGGAGAGCGCGCCCGATTACATCACTGTCGGACTTATGTACGGCAGTGATGTGACCGTCGGATTCGAGACGGTCAGCACCGTCGGATTTTCCGTACAGGAGACGGTTACCGGCGCAGAGCGTTCCTTTCATGAGATCTATACGATCGAAGTCCCCAAAATTTCAGTGGTGTGCGACGACAGTCTTTCCAAATCGGCGTACACCTATTCTATTTTAAGCGGAGATAAAAAGTGCGCTGTCGGCGGTTATCATCTGGAAGTGCATGAGGATTTTGATACGCTGGACGATGCGCTTGAGATGCTTGACATTATTCTTGAAAAGCTCGAGGAAGAGGACAGCGATATGCAGCCTTTCCTCGCATATATCGACGGTGTATATAAAGTGCGCATCGGCAATTTTGCCAAGCGCTCGGACGTGGCCAAAAATGCGGCCACGATTCCGGAGTTGAAAAGCGAGATCACGCTTGTGGCGGCGCTCCCGTCCGATACGGGGGTATCGGTTGTAGACCCGGAGACCGATGAGATCCTTTTTGAATATGACTGCGGCGACTCCTCGAGTCTCGGACTTACGGCGCTGCCGCGGGGGCGGAAAAAACAATATTTAAAAACGCCTGCCAACCGACTCTATGACGGTGTATTTGTGTATTCGCGTTATAAGACCGAAGATACCGACGGCGTTCAGCTTGTCAATATGCTCGATATGGAAGATTATATTGCCGGCGTCGTTCCGTATGAGATCAATCCAAACTGGGAGTATGAGGCGCTGCGCGCCTTTTCAATTACGGTACGGAGCTATACGGCAAAAAATAAAAGAAGGCATTCTACTTACGGATTTGATCTTTGCAATACGACGCATTGTCAGGTATATCGCGGCATCGCCAGCGCGAACGACAGTGTGTTTGACGCCGTAGCCAGTACAAAGGGAATGGTTCTCGCAGCAGAGGATCAGATAGCCGATGTTTACTATTCCTCCTCGACGGGAGGATACACGGTCAGCGCAAAGGACACCTGGGGCGGAAGCGACTCCTCGTATCTGACTTCGGTTCCGACGCCCTGGGAACGGTATTCGGAATATAATAACGGTCTTTGGATCACCGAGGTGAGCGGCGAGGAGCTTGCCGATTATCTGCGCGAGAAGGGGTATGATGAACTGACCGGGCGACGAATCGTGGATATTGAGATTGATTCGTTTTCAGGGGACAGTCCGTATGTGTATTCGATTACCTATACTGACTCGAAGGGCAATGCGCTTACAATTTCGCGGTGCGATAAGGTGCGCACCAGCATTTCAAAATATGTAAAGAGCGCGAACTTTATTGTAGGGCAGGGAGAATTGGAATATACCTATGACGAGGTGCAGCACATCGATATGGACAGTCCGTTCAGTTTTACAACCGGCGCCTATTTTACGCTCTCGGAGATGAAAAACAAGGTGCTGAACGCGCTCGGCGTTTCGGATATGGAATCCAAGCGTATCTATGTGCAGAGCGCGGACGGCGTTTCGCGCATACCGTATGACGAAGCGTATGTGGCGACCGGTTCGAGCGGGGTTTATGCGAGCGTGGATGATGTGCCCGGTGTAATTTTACGCCGCCGTACCGAGGTTGTCACGGCGCAGGACAGCGACAATTTTCTGTTTGTCGGCAAGGGATGGGGGCATGGCGTCGGCATCAGTCAGTATGGTACGCTGGATTTGGCAAAGGCCGGCGCGACGGCTGAGCAGATTTTGGCGCTCTATTTTCCAGAGACTGAACTCTGCGATTATTCGTCCTTGCGCTGATCGATATGTTTTTCATCTTTAAATTATTGTATAAAAGCGGCTGAAGTGCAGAAAATAATTTTACATGAGGATTTTTTCATTTTGCAACGACTAAAGAGCAGAAAACCACTTGGAGGATAAAAAAATGAAAAAAATTGTTACATCTATACTTGCCCTGGTGCTTTGCCTGTCGCTTTTCGCGTGCGGAGGTAAGGACAATGACAACGATCCGGCAAACACGACGCCCGATGCGTCCGCAACGACGCCTGAAGCGTCTGATACGCAGACGCCCGACAGTACCGGCGGCGGAAATGGAGACGAGGATCTGTCCGTAGAAGACGCGCTCTCCGGCGTGATCGAAATGCTGTATGAGAAGAGCCCGGTTGAACTTGCGCTCTCTACTATGCCGGTTGATCTGACAAATGCGGACTCTGTCAAAGCGATTACCGGTCTTGAGGATGGCAGCAAGCTGGACGGTGCGCTTGTTTCTGAGACCATGATCGGTTCGCAGGCGTATTCGCTCGTTCTGGTTCGTGTGAAAGACGAGGCGGACGCTGAGGCTGTCAAAAAAGAGATGATTGACGGCATTAACCCGAGAAAATGGATCTGCGTGGGCGCGGATGAAGTCAGAGCGATTAACAGCGGCAAGGTTGTAATGCTGGTTATGATGTCCTCTGAACTTGAAGCAGGCAAGGCTGATGCGCTCTGCGATGCATTTGTAGAAATTTTCGGCAGCGAAAATTGCGGCGAGCGTCTTTCCCGAGTCGGCGAGTAACAAATTGGACAAATCTGGCAAAATCCCTGCAATATGCGGGGATTTTGCCGCCGAAATCCGGTAATGGGTATGAGCGACGCTGAGTTTTCCGGCGGTACGCGCGCCCGTAAGGTATTTTCAAGGCGGTACATGTTTGCTTTGAAATCAAACATTTATTTGCATTTTGACGCTTTCGTTATGATTCCTTTTTCGGCAGACCGATCCCCGCACAAAATGCGGGGATTTTGATTATCGAAACTTTTGAGGTGTAATATGCTGTTTTCAAGCGTGCCATTTTTATTTTACTTTTTGCCTGCGGTGCTGCTCTTGTATTTCTTATCGCCTAAAGCGCTTCGAAACACCGTGCTGCTTTGTGCAAGCCTGTTTTTCTACTTTTGGGGCGAGCCGAAATATTTGATTTTGATGGTTGCGTCTATTCTTGTCGGATACGTGTTCGGTATTTTGATTGACCGGTGCAAACACAAACGGCTGATGCTGACGCTCGGCATTGTATGCTGCCTTGCTTCTCTGCTTTATTTCAAATATGCGGATTTCTTTATTTCAAATCTGAACCGTTTGACCGGAGCGTCAATCGCGCTTTTGAAAATTGCGCTTCCGATCGGCATCAGTTTTTATACTTTCCAGATTTTGAGCTATCTTGTGGATGTTTATCGGGGGGATGCGTCGGCACAGTACAATCCCATAAAACTTGCCACTTATGTTGCGCTTTTTCCGCAGCTGATAGCGGGGCCGATTGTTCGGTATACGACGGTTGCGGCCGAACTGGATGAGCGAAAAACCACCGTTCAGGATTTTTCGGAGGGCGCGTTCCGTTTTATTACAGGTCTTGCCAAAAAAGTGTTGGTAGCAAACGTTTTGTTTGAACTTTGCGAAATTTTCCGCGCTTCGACCGAACAGAGCGTTCTGTTCTACTGGATGTATGCGGCTGCGTTCACGCTTCAGATTTACTTTGATTTTTCGGGTTACAGCGATATGGCCATTGGCCTTGGGCGGATTTTTGGGTTTCATTTCAACGAGAACTTTGATTATCCCTATATATCGGTGAGCGTAACCGAATTCTGGCGCAGATGGCATATGTCGCTTGGACAGTGGTTCCGCGACTATGTCTATATTCCGCTCGGCGGGAACCGGTGCGGACGAGCCCGCTGGTTCTTAAATATTCTGATTGTCTGGCTGCTGACAGGTTTTTGGCACGGCGCGGACTGGAACTTTATCATTTGGGGACTGTATTTTGCGGTGTGGCTGGTTTTGGAAAAGCTGTTTTTACTTCGTTTGTATGAAAAATTGCCGCGTATATTCAGCCGTGTATTCGTCCTGTTTTTGGTTTTGGTCAGCTTTGTTATTTTTAATGCGAACGGTATGGCAGGGGCGCTCGACGATCTTGCGGGCATGTTCGGCGTAAAAGACATTCCGCTTTGGACGCCGGAAACGCTGTATTATCTCCGCAGTTTTGCCGTGATATTTGCGCTAGCCGTCATTGGTGCGACGCCTTTTGTCAAAAAGTGTGCGCAGCGGCTTTACAGCGGCAATGCGTTTTCGGGCGCGCTGCGCGCCGTATGTGCGTTGGTGCTTCTGATTTTGATCAGCGCGTATTTGGTGGACGGTTCGTTTAACCCGTTCCTGTATTTCCGGTTTTAGGAGGCAGACATGAAAACAAAATTCAATGATATTTTGATGGCAGCTGTATTTGTCGTTTTCCTGTTCGGCTTTTTGATCGCCGCATTGCTGACGCCGGATCAGCCGTTCAGCGAATATGAGCGCCGCAAGCTGGCCGAATTTCCGAAGCTGAGTTGGAAAAGCGTACAGAGTACGGGCTGGATGGATAGTTTTGAAAAGTATACGCTCGATCAGTTCCCGCTCCGTCAGGAGTTCCGAAGCGTAAAGTCGATGCTCGAATTTTACGGTTTTGCTAAGCTTGACATGGAGGATATGTATATCGAGAACGGGTATCTGTCCAAGCAGGAATATCCCCTCAGCGAAAGTCAGGTGACGTCGGCCGCTGAAAAACTTTCGGGCATTCAGGCGGCGCTGTTTCCGAATAACCGGGTCTTTTATTCGGTGATTCCGGACAAGAATTATTTTCTTGCAGACGCGGCCAAAAAACTGGATTATGACCGTCTGATGGAAATTTTCTCCGCAGGTATGAGCGGAACGTATATTGACATTTTCGATACTCTTTCTGCTGTGGCTTATTATAAAACCGATACGCATTTCAGACAGGAAAAGATCGAGGGAACGGCAGAGCGGCTCCTTTTGGGACTCGGCGCAGATTTTGTTTTGCCTGAATATGAGCCGGAGCTTGTCACAGAGTCATTTCGCGGCGTGTATGTCGGGCAGTTTGCGCTGGGCAGCGGGGGCGAACCGCTGTATATCATGCACAGTCCGGATATAGACGGCGCGACGGCTGAAAACTATGAGACCGGCGCTTCGGGCGGTGTGTATACGCTGGACGCGCTCGATACCTATGATCCGTACGGCGTGTATCTGTACGGCTCGGCGGCGATCGTTACCGTGACGAATCCGAATCAGAATAACGGGCGGGAACTGATTTTATTCCGCGATTCTTTCGGCAGCAGTATCGCGCCTTTGCTGCTTTGCGGCTATGAAAAAATCACGCTGGTGGACGTTCGGTACGTTACGCCTTCGGTTTTGCCTCAGATTTTGGAGTATGACGACAATACCGACGTTTTGTTTTTGTACAGCACGCTGATTTTAAACAATTCCTCGACCATCCGAGGCATGAAGTGAAAGATCGAGAGGAAAGTGTCAAACGGAGAATGGGCAAAACTTGACGGAACCGGTAGCGTCGGCGCGCTATACGGCTGATCGCCGGAGGTTTGGTTATGTGGCAAAAATCAAAAACGGTAAAAGCGTTGCTGTTTTGCGCATTTATTTTGTACGCTTTGGCGATGCTTTGGCTCTTGTTTGTACGGAACCGGTCGTATGCCGGAGGAAATTACTGGCAGCAGATCGGAATGCATATGAGCCTTGTGCCCTTTCGCACGATCAGGCAATATTTAAGAGCACTAATTCAAAACCCGAATCCGTATGAGGCGCCCGCTGTTTTTATCAATTTGATCGGCAATATTGCGGTTTTTGTGCCTTTGGGATTGCTGACGCCTTATTTGTGGAAAAAGCTTGAAACCTTTAATCGGTTTCTGCTTTACATAGTTGTCCTGATTTTGGCAATCGAGTTGGTTCAGCTTTTCACCTTGCGGGGAATCTGCGATATAGACGACCTGATTCTGAATGTGCTTGGCGCCTGCATCGGCTTTGCAATACTGCGGGCCATCCGAAAAAAGCGTTCGGCGCGGACTTAGTATAAAAAAGCAGTCGAGTGATCGACTGCTTTTTTGGTTCCCGGCAAAAAAGTGCTTTTTTTGAAAAAGAGTAGACTTGCCTCTGAATTTTCGGTACAATATAAACGATATGAGACGGATTGATTCGGTTTCGTTTGCGTCTTTGGAGGAAGTATGGCTGATATTTGTCATAGCGTATTTAAAAATAAAAAAATGAACCCTTTAAAGCTTGTGACTTTCGGATTTGAAAAGTCTGGGACTTGCTATCTTTACAATAAAACGCTTTCGCACAGCGGATTTATATTGACCGTTCGGATTGCAGAGCAGGGGACGGTTACGTCGGAAATTACGGATCCTTTATCCGGAGAGCCTTATACTCTGCATCTTGCGGACAATGCGGTCGGCCGTTTTGTAGGCGCGGTCAAAAGTCAGTATGAAGAAACGGTTGCCGAAATTGCCGACCGGTGTTTTGACTTGGATGCGTTTAAATCAAGGCAGGCAAATGAACTGAGAAATTATGTGCGCAATATGTACGGAGACGAGCTTGAATTTTTGTGGGAAAAATTTTCGGGGAATGCCGTTTGGCGCCGCAAGGACACAAAGAAGTGGTATGGAGTTTTGCTTACCGTATCCAAAAATAAATTGGGCATTGAAAGCGATGCGTGCGCGGAAATTATGGATTTGCGGATTTCGCCGGGAGCTTTAGCGGATTTGATCGACTGTAAAAAATATTTTCCCGGTTATCATATGAACAAAAAGCATTGGTACACCATGATTTTAGATGGTTCGGTTCCGTATGAGGAACTGTGCCGGAGGATAGACGAAAGCTATTTGCTGGCGCAAAAATAAATTTGGACTTTATTTAACAGATGCGCTGTTTCGCAGCCAGAGCAGAATATAAAAGAGCGAAAGCCTTTGGCTTTCGCTCTTTTACCGCCGCGGTTTTGTGCACATGTTTATTTTGTAAGTTCTTTCAGTGCGGCCGTAATGCAGAGCAGGCCGAGCAATGCGGCGCCGCAAAGGGCCGCACGTTCGGTGCGGTCGCGTATCTGCATACGTTTGGCCAGCGCTTTGTAGTGTTTTTGAAGCTCCGGCGGCGGCGTATGCGACGCCTTTGCGTTCGCGGCTGCGACTTCGCGGTCGTATTCTCTGTAGTAGGCGGCGCAGGAGGCGCAGCCGCCGATATGCTCTTTGACCTCGTGCATGGTGACGGGACTTGCCAGCCCGTCTTTATACAGTGATACGAGATCTCTTGCCACCTCACAGTTCAAGCTCATTTTTAATCCCCTCTCCGAGCATTTTTTTCGCTCTGAAATAAATGACTTTCGCCGAGTTTTCACTGATGTCGAGTACCCTTGCAAGCTGGGCAAACGGCAGTTCTGCATATGTGCGGAGTATCAGTACTTCCCGGTATTTTTCGGGCAGCTTGGCCATCATGTTTCGCACCGCCTGTGCGTCGTACTGCCGGATATAGGCGGTTTCGGGTCCGTCTCCCGAAGCGGCGCACATCGTTTCGGCCAAGCTGTCCAGTTCCACGGTGCCGAGGCTCTTTTTGGCTTTCCGCAGATATTTTCCGAAAATATGTTTGGCAATCGAAATCAACCAGGTAGACATTTCGCAGCCGCCCTTGAAGCGGTGAATGGAGATATATGCCTGCAGAAAAGTCTCCTGCGTCAGTTCTTCCGCTGTGTGGTGATCCCTGCACAGTCTGTACAAAAAGGAGAATACCCGGTTGAAATATGCATTATACAGCGCTTCGAACTCGGCGGAGGTTTGTTCATCCACAGTATCGCCTCCGTTTACAATCGGGCGAAAGACACGCCCTCTAAGATTCTATTATACGGGTTTTGGAAAACAAATCAACAATTTTTTGTAACTTATTTTGAAATATGGGTACTAAGTTTAAGAAAGCGGTTAAAAATATTAGGCAGGAGGCTCGGAGCATGAGCTTTACGATATTGGGTACGGGCATGTATGTGCCGCAGCGGGTAGTTACGAATGATGATCTTTCGCTGCTGGTGGATACAAATGATGAATGGATCCGCAAGCGCGTCGGTATCGAGCGCCGACATGTTTCGGTCAGTGAGACGACTTCCGAGATGGGGTGCATTGCCGCGCGCCGCGCGCTGGACAATGCCGGTGTGCGTCCGGAGGAACTGGATCTGATTCTCGCGGCTACGGTCAGCGGAGAGTATGTTTCTCCCTCGGTTTCCTGCATGATTCAGCACGGACTCGGCGTACAATGCCCGGCATACGACATCAATGCGGCTTGTCCCGCGTTTATTTTTCTCCTGGAAACGGCCGCTGGTTTTTTTGCGCGCAAAAAGGCAAAAAAGGTTCTGGTTGTCGGCGCGGAGCGGCTCAGCGGTATTGTAGACTGGACCGACCGAGGCACCTGCGTGATTTTCGGCGACGGCGCGGGCGCGGCGGTGCTCGGAGAGGGAGACGGGTATCTCGATTCGATTCTAACCGTCAGCGGCGGGGACGATGTAATCAAAATTCCGCATTATGAGGGGGATTCGCCCTTTTATCAGCGGCGGGGAGAAAAACCGTATATCCATATGGAGGGGCAGGATACCTTTAAATTTGCGGTCAATGCGATCTGCGCCGATGTGCGCCGCCTGCTCTGCGAGCATCAGTTGAAAGCAGAGGACGTCGCTTATATCGTGCCGCATCAGGCCAATATGCGCATTATTGATTTTGCCGCGCGCAAATTGAATATTCCGCTTGAAAAATTCAAAATGGACATCGGTGAATACGGCAATACGTCGAGCGCCAGCATTCCGATTGCGCTGGACGAACTCAACCGCGCGGGCGCCTTGCATCGGGGCGATCTTTTGATTCTTACCGGATTCGGCGGCGGACTTGCCAGCGCATCCTGCCTTGTCAGATGGTGATTTTATATATTTGTAAATAATGGGAAACACCCTTTATTGATAAACTTTTCATTTTAAGGAGATTGCAAAAATGGTATTCGAGAAAATTGTTGAAATGCTTGTTGAGAAATTGGACTGCGACGCTTCCGAAATCAAATCCGAGACGAAGTTTTCGGATCTCGGCATTGATTCGCTGGATGTAGCGGAACTGGTTATGGACGTAGAGGAGCAGTTCGGGATCGAGATGCAGATGGATCCTTCGCTGTCCACAGTCGGCGCGCTGGTTGCGAAGATCGAAGAACTGAAAGGCTGAGCGATGATCCGTTCTTCGATTTGCGAGATGCTGCATATCGAGCATCCGATATTTCAGGGCGGCATGGCGTGGATCGCGGACGGGCGCCTGGCCGCCGCCGTATCTGAGGCCGGCGGCCTCGGTATTATCTCGGCGATGAACGCGGGCGCGCCGCATCTGCGTGAGCAGATTGCAATTGCCCGGTCGCTGACCGACAAACCTTTCGGTGTAAATATCATGCTGATGAGTCCGGTTGCCGACGAAGTGGCGCAGGTCGTGATTGACGAGGGCGTCCGCGTGGTGACGACCGGCGCGGGTATGCCCGGAAAATACATGGCCGCATGGAAAGCGGCCGACGTCGTTGTGATTCCGGTCGTCGCTTCGGTTGCCATGGCAAAAATGGCTGAAAAAACCGGTGCGGACGCGGTAATCGCGGAGGGGCAGGAGTCGGGCGGACATATCGGCGAACTGACCACCATGGCGCTTGTTCCGCAGGTGGTCGATGCGGTGCGTATTCCGGTACTGGCGGCAGGCGGTATTGCGGACGGGCGCGGTATGGCTGCAGCGTTTGCACTTGGCGCCTGCGGCGTTCAGATGGGTACGCGTTTCCTTGTTGCAAAAGAATGCAGCGTACATCAGGTTTATAAGGACATGGTGCTGGCGGCGAGCGACGTTTCTACGGTGACAACCGGACGGCGCTTCGGCGGCAATACTTGTCGGTGCATAAAAAATGCTTTCAGCCGCAATTTCCTCAAACTGGAATATGCGCCGGATGCGACGGCAGAGCGCATTGCCGATCTCGGCGTGGGCGCGCTCCGCCGCGCGGCTATAGAGGGCGACAAAGCCGGAGGCTGTTTCCTTGCGGGGCAGATTTCGGGCATGGTAAAGGTCGAACAGTCTGCGGCTGACATTGTAAATGAAGTTGTATCCGGCTGTGAAGCCATCCTTTCGGGAGGTGCGAAATGGGTAAAATAGCCTTTGTTTTTTCTGGTCAGGGCGCGCAGCATCCCGGTATGGGACGCGGCTTTTACGAGAGCAGCGCCGCTGTGCGCGGGCTGTTTGACGAGGCGGAGCGCGTTCGTCCTGGAACGCTTCATATGATGTTTGAGGGCGACGAGGCGGAGCTTCGCCGCACGGAAAATACTCAGCCCTGCCTGTACCTTGCCGATCTCGGCGCGGCGATTGCCGTGAAAGAAGCGGGGATTTCACCGGAGGCGGTCGCGGGTTTTTCGCTTGGCGAAATTCCGGCGCTTGCGTTTGCAGGCGCGTATTCCTATACGGATGGCTTTTCGATGTCGGTTTTGCGCGGCGCGTTTATGGGAAAAGCCGCTTCGGCGGTTTCGGCTTCCATGGTGGCGGTGGTAAAGCTGCCGTATGAAACGGTGGAAGCGCTTTGTACGCACTACGAGCAGGTTTATCCCGTCAACTACAACGGCGGCGGACAACTGGTTGTTTCGGGCGTTACGGCTGAGCTTGAACCGTTTTGCCGTGAGGTCAAAGAGGCCGGAGGCCGCGCGATTCCGCTTGCGGTAGGCGGTGGTTTCCATTCGCCGTTTATGGATGAGGCGGCGGAGGCGTTCGGCCGTGCGCTCGGCGCCTATACCCTTGAGCAGCCTGCGCTTTTGACCTATTCTAACTATACCGGAAAGCCGTATGAGGGCGATGTACGCGCGCTGCTTGAAAATCAAATCAATCATCCCGTGCGCTGGGAGACGATTATACGAGCTATGCTGACGGACGGATTTGACACCTTTATCGAAACCGGCGTCGGCGAAACGCTCAAAAAACTGATCGGGAAAATTTCTCCGGAGAGTCAATGTTTTGCGGTCAACAGTCCCGAAACGCTTGCGGCCGCCTGTGAGGAGATTCGACATGCTTAAAGGAAAGGTTGCCGTCGTTACCGGCGGCTCTCAGGGAATCGGAAAGGCAATTTGCCTGGAATTTGCGAAGAATGGCGCGGACATTGCCATTTTGTATGTCGGAGCGCCTGAACCCGCTGAGGAAACCGTAAAGGAAATCGGCGCGCTCGGTGTTCGTGTGGCGGCGTATGTGTGCAATGTTGCCTCCGAGGAGGAGGTTTCGGCCACGTTTAAAGCCGTGCTTGCCGATTTTGGAACGGTAGATATTTTAGTCAACAACGCGGGTATTACCCGCGACAAGCTGATGCTGATGATGAAAGAAGCCGACTACGATTCGGTACTCGGCGTGAACCTCAAGGGCGCTTTCCTGGCTACAAAGCAGGTTTATTCGATCATGATGAAAAAGCGCTCCGGAAAAATCATCAATATGAGTTCGGTGGCCGGTGTGATGGGCAATGCGGGACAGACGAATTATTCGGCGTCCAAGGCCGGATTGATCGGACTGACTAAATCGGTTGCCAAGGAGCTTGCGCCGCGCGGAATCTGCTGTAATGCGATTGCGCCCGGATTTGTCGCTACCGATATGACCGCAAGCTTTCAGGGGGATGAACAGGTACTTGCCTCTATTCCCATGCGGCGTTTTGCAAAGCCGGAGGAAATTGCGAAGCTTGCGCTGTTTTTAGCTTCGCCCGCTTCGGATTATATCACCGGCGAGGTCATCCGTATCGACGGCGGCCTTGCGATGTAGGAGGAACCATGAACAGAGTTGTCGTAACCGGTCTCGGCGCGCTGACGCCGATCGGAAACAGCGTTTCCGAATTTTGGGAGGGACTTGTTTCGGGCAAATGCGGTATTGATTTCATTACGCGCTTTGACACCGCGGATTTTCGCTGCAAGCTTGCTGCGGAAATCAAAAATTTCGATCCGCTGATCCGTTTAGATAAATCGACCGTTCGCAAAACCGATCTGTATACGCAGTATGCGCTGTATGTGGCCGCCGAGGCGATGGAGGACAGCGATCTTGAGGGAAAGGTTGCGCCGGAGGATTTCGGCGTGTACTTCGGTTCGGGAGTCGGCGGTATCAACACGCTCTGCGCTGAGCAGGATGTGGTTCGCGAGGCGGGACCGAAAAAGGTCAGCCCGCAGTTTATTCCGAAAATGATTATCAACATCGCGGCGGGACAGATCGCGATTCGCTATGGCGCGCACGGAAATTCGATGTGCGTTTCCACGGCTTGCGCGACCGGTACTTCTGCTATCGGCGAAGCGTACCGCGCCATCCGGCACGGGTATGCGAAGGCGATTCTGTGCGGCGGCGCGGAGGCCACCGTCAACCCTGTGGCCATTGCCGGTTTTATCAACTGTATGGCGCTGACGCAGTCGGAGGATCCAAATGCCGCGTCTTTGCCGTTTGACCGGCGTCGCGGCGGATTTGTGCTCGGAGAGGGCGCGGCCGCTCTGGTTCTGGAAGAATATGAACATGCAAAAGCGCGCGGCGCAAAGATTTACGCCGAGGTCTGCGGATACGGCGCGACCTGCGACGCGCATCATATTACAGCGCCCGACCCCGGCGCAGTTTATTCGGCAAAGGCGATTCGCGACGCGATGGCGGGACTTTCCGACGCGCCTGAGCATATTTATATCAATGCGCACGGTACCGGTACGTCTATGAACGATACGACCGAAACTACAGCTATTAAAACCGTGTTCGGCGAGGATGCGAAACGGGTGCATATCAGTTCCACCAAGTCCATGACCGGGCATTTGCTCGGCGCGGCGGGTGCGGCTGAGGCGATTGCCTCGATTCTTGCGCTGAAGAACGGGATTGTGCCGCCGACGATTCATTTAGAGGAGCCGGACGAGGCCTGCGATCTGAATTATACGCCGAATGAGGCGGTGCATACCACGCTTACGCTTGCGCTTTCGGATTCGCTTGGCTTTGGCGGACATAACGCCTGCGTGGCGTTCCGTAAGATTTGAGGGCTTTCGATGAATAAAGAAGAAATTATGCAGATTCTGCCGCACCGGGCTTCGATGCTGCTGATTGACGAGGCGGAGATTATCGACGGCGAAGCGCATGGCAAAAAATATATTACCGGCAGCGAGTTTTTTTTGGACGGTCATTTTCCAGGAAATCCGGTTGTGCCCGGCGTGATTCTGTGCGAGATTTTGGCGCAGTCGGCCTGCGTACTTCTGGTCGATGCCGCGCGCGGCAAAAAAGTACAGACGCTGTATACCGGTCTTGACAACGTGCGTTTTAAAAATCCGGTACGTCCGGGCGATACGTTTGAGACCGTCTGCCGCATCACCAAAAATAAAGGCGTGTTTTATTTTGCCAGCGGCGAGGGGTATGTAAACGGCAAAAAATGTCTGAGCGCGGATTTTTCGTTTGCCGTAATTCCTGAAGAAGAGGAATGAACCATGTTTAATTTTCTGAAAAAAAAGAATAGTTTAAAACCGGTTCTGAAAGGCGCTGCCGATAAAACCGAGACCTGTTCGGGCTGCAAGGCAGAGTTTCCGAGAAAGACGTTGATCGAGAATTTCTGCGTTTGTCCCGAGTGCGGAAAGTATATCCGCATCCCGCCCCGCACGCGCATTGCGTATCTTGCGGATAAAAACAGTTTTCGCGAACTGTTTTCGGGCGTGACCAGCCGGGATTTTTTGGAATTTCCGGGGTATGCTGAAAAGCTGGAAAAGGCAAAATCGCAGACCGGCGAGCGGGAAGCGGTTCTCTGCGGAACGCTGCGGATTGAGGATACCGAGTGCGCAGTATTCGTTATGGATCCGCGCTTTATCATGGCCAGTATGGGCAGCGCGGTCGGCGAAAAGATCACCCGGCTGTTTGAATATGCAACGAAAAATGCTCTGCCTGTGATCGGCTTTACCGCCTCCGGCGGCGCAAGAATGCAGGAGGGGATCGTCTCTCTGATGCAGATGGCAAAGGTTTCAGGCGCCGTGAAAAATCATGCGGCGGCCGGAAATTTGTATGTTGCCGTGCTGACTGATCCGACGACCGGCGGCGTAACGGCTTCGTTTGCCATGCAGGGCGATATTATTTTGGCCGAACCGGGCGCTCTGATTGGTTTCGCAGGCCGCCGCGTCGTTGAGCAGACAACAAAGTCGGCGCTGCCCGATAATTTCCAGAGCGCCGAATTTTTGCTTGAGCATGGATTTGTGGACAACATTATTCCCCGTGAGAATCTTCGCGAAACGCTTGCAACGCTGTTGAAGATTCACACTGAGAAAGGGGTGAACGCCAGATGACGCCGTATGAAAAACTGAAAGCCGCAAGGCAGAACGGCCGACCGACCGGCGCCGATTATGTCAGCGGGCTGTTTACCGGCCGCGTCGATCTTTGCGGAGACCGGTGCTTTGGAGAGGACAGCGCGATTCTCGGCGGCGTCGGTTATCTTGAAAATATGCCTGTAACCTATATCGCCATCGATAAGGGCGGCAATCTTGAATCGAGGATGCGCAACAATTTCGGTTCGCCGAAGCCGGAGGGCTATCGCAAGGCGCTGCGCCTGATGCGGCAGGCTGAGAAGTTCAATCGTCCGGTCGTTTGCTTTGTGGATACGCAGGGCGCTTTTTGCGGCGCTGAGGGCGAGGAGCGCGGGCAGGGGCAGGCAATTGCCGAGAATATCATGGAAATGATGGGACT
>CATYXQ010000026.1 GCA_958414825.1 uncultured Eubacteriales bacterium
ACGGCGGCGGGGCGGTTCCTCTTCACCTGTGAAGTATTTTTTCATCGGCGCCATGCCTGAATTGATCAAAAGCAGGGATTTATCTCCCTGGGGCACGAGCGGAAAACTCGGCAGGCGCAGGTGCCCTTTTGACTCGAAAAACGAAAGATATTTTTCTCTTAAGTCGTTGAGCGACGTCCATTTCATGGCTCAGTATTTCCTTTACAAAAAATCAGAATGAATTCAAATTATTATAGCATCACCGATTGACAATGTCAACCGGCACATACTTTTTTATATCGGCGAAGTTTTCCGCGAGGCGCATAATCTGCTTCAGCAGAGAAAACAGTTGACGCGGCATTTCGAGACGGCGTTTGACGGGGATTCATTAAAATGTCAAATCCAGATTGGTCAGAATATAAATCGAAATTATCAAGATTTCAGAAAAAAAGCACCGGCAAAAAGCCGGTGCAATAGACGGAGTTTACTGCTCTTCAAATTCGTTTTCGCTGGCGCCGTCGTCGCATTCCACCTCGATGCATTCATCCTCGGGCAGATCGTCGTCATCCAAGAAATCCTCGCATTCGCAGTCGATGCAGGCCGGAACGTATTTCTGATAAAGCTTATAGGCGAGCACCGCCAGCGCCGCAACAGCGGCGACAGCCGCAGAAATCATCAATACGACCTTGCCGACGTTCGGTTTTTCAGGCTTCTTTCCGATATAAAGCATAGAATCACTCCTATATTTGAAATTTTTGCATTTGATATTCTTCTACAACTATAGTATACCACATTTTCAGGAAAATGCAACAGGAAAAGCAAATAATTTTGCGAATATTTTGCGTTTGAAAATGGTAGTTCTTGCTTTTTTTCAAAATGCAATGTATAATATAACCTGTATAGTTATATTTGTTATATTTGTAATTTTCAAACGGAGGAAAATGACGTGAAAAAAAGAGTTTTGCTGATCGGCAGCGCTCGTACGGATTTGGATCTGCACATATCCGCTTTTGCGCCGGACGGCGGAGAATTGTATGAAAATTTCAATTGCGGCATCGCGCCGGGCGGCGCGCTCAGTCTTGCCGCTGTGACGGTGACGCGGCTTGGCGGAGAGGTGATTCTCTGCGGGTGCGTCGGGGACGATCAGTACGGACGGGATCTGATACGGTTTTATACGGATCTCGGCATGGATACACGGTTTATTCAATCCTGCAAGGGGGAAAAGACGCCGGTCTGCCTGACGGCGGACGGGGAGAGCGGACGCCGCCGGTATATTTCAAGCAAACTTTCGGAGATGCTCAGCGCAGAACAGGTGGAAGAAGCGTTTACAAGTCTCCCCGACGCGGTTTATGTCAGTCTTGATATTGCGCCGGAGGCGGCGATTCGCGCCGCGGCGCTTGCACGGGAACAAAAGATACCGGC
This sequence comes from uncultured Eubacteriales bacterium, assembly GCA_958414825.1. Lineage (GTDB taxonomy): Bacteria > Bacillota > Clostridia > Oscillospirales > CAG-272 > UMGS902. The sequence continues at coordinate 1,402 of CATYXQ010000026.1, forward strand.
TTTTTTTGACGGGCAGTATATGGCGCCGGATTTTCCGCTTGCCGATCTCGGCGTAGTTGATTTGATCGCGCTCGGCGCGGATATGACGCAGCGCTATACCGGCATTATGCCGCGGGATGCGCAGAGCAATCTTGAGGCGGCGGTGGAACTGTCCAAAACGCTCAAGGCCAAGACTTATCTGTTCAAATACGGCGTCGGCGGCGCTTTCGCCTATAAGGGAAACTTCTCCTATTATATTCCGTATGTGGAGGACGCCGACGCTCGGTATAACGAAATATTGGTGCCTGCGATGATTTTGGAAAATCTGCGTTCGGCCAAGAGTGTTCGCGCCGCGCGCTATGCCAGCACCGTGATCTCGCTGGCAGCCAGAAAAAAAACTGAACTGATTGCGTCTGTGCCCGGTGAAACTGAAGTGCTTCGCTACATACTGGAGCACGAAGTCGAACTCTGAAAGCGGGGGATACATTTTGAAGCTGCATGTCAATTTTATGCGTTCATCCAACGGCAAGCGGGACGTGGCTTATTATGTCTATGTTCCGGATGAGGGGGCTGTGCGGGGGATTGTTCAGATTTCGCATGGGATGTGCGATTATGTGGAAAATTACGCGCTTTTTGCCGAACGGCTGACGTCTGAGGGCTTCGTCGTCTGCGGCAACGATCATCTGGGACATGGAAACACGGCGGAGGATGCGCGGGATCTCGGGTATTTCGGCAGCGGCGGCTTTTTGAGCGTGGTTAAGGATCTGCGCAAAATGAATAAAATTATCCGTTCCATGTATAAAGGGGTTCCGCTCGTTTTGTTCGGTCACAGTATGGGGTCTTTTTTGGCGCGTTATTATGTTACTGCGTTTCCGAATACGGTGGACGGCGCGATTTTTGCCGGTACGGCCGGTATGAGCAATCCGTCCGGCACGGCGCGCGCTTTGGCGGTTGCAATCGGGAAATCGCGCGGCAACCATTACCGCAGCAAAATGCTGTATAATCTTGCGTTCAAGACGTATAATCTGCGTTTTCCGGGCGGGGACGAGTTCGCCTGGCTTTCGCGCGATCCGGCAGCTGCAAAAAAATATGCAAATGATCCCAGACGGAATTTTATTTTTACCGCTTCCGGCTTTTACGGTTTGTTTTCCGTACTGTATGCTGTGTCCAAAGATTCCTGGACAGAGGCGTATCCGAAAAATCTGCCGACGCTGCTGGCGTCCGGTGATATGGATCCCGTCGGCAATTATGGAAAAGGACCGTCTGAGGTTTACGAGCGCCTTGCGCGCGCAGGGGTGAAAAATGTACAACTCAAACTGTACCGCGACGCCCGTCACGAGCTTCACAATGAAATCAACAAGGAAGAATTTTTTGCGGATGTGATTGGATGGATCAAATCAAACGGCCTTTTAAAATAAGGCGCTCGGTTGCGGTTGTCGGCAGTACTGCCGGCGGCAAAAGCGCGCTTGCATCGGCTTTGGCGAGCGAGTATTCGGGCGAGATCATTTCAGTGGATTCCATGCAGGTCTACCGGGGATTTGACATCGGTACGGCAAAGCCGACAGCGGCAGAGCGCGCGGTGATTCCGCATCATATGATTGATGTTTGCGCGCCGGAGGAGAATTTTTCTGCGGCGGAATTTGCCGCTATGGCGCTTGCATGTGCGGAAGATATTTCCGCCCGCGGCCGTCTGCCGATTTTCTGCGGCGGCACCGGGCTGTATCTTGACTGCGTTCTGCGCGGAGGCGCGCCGGAGGAGACGGGCGGGAATGCGCGTGTATCGCAGCTTTTGCGTGATCTTGAAGAGATGGGCGCTGCCGCGCTGTATGCGCGTTTGAAAGAGGTGGATCCTGCAAGCGCGGCTGCGATCCATGAAAACAACGTTCGGCGTGTGCGGCGCGCACTCGAAATTTACTATGTGACCGGCAGACCGAAAAGTCAGTGGGACTGCGAAAGTCGGCAGCGGCCTGCGGCGGTCGATCTGTATGTGATCGGACTTGCATATCACAATCGCGCCTTATTGTATGCGCGCATCGACCGCCGCGTGGACGAAATGCTCGGCGCGGGACTTCTTGATGAAGTGCGTCGGCTGTATGAATCGGGCGCGCTTGAAAAAAATCGAACTGCGGCCGGCGCAATCGGATACAAGGAGCTTGTGCCGGTTCTTTTGGGGACGTGTACGCTTGGGGAAGCAGCAGCGGCGCTAAAAACGGCGACGCGGCGGTATGCCAAGCGTCAGATAACCTGGTTCGGCGCAAAGGATTACGTGCATCCGCTCTTTTGCGATACGCCGGAGGGCGAGATGCGGGAGTTTGAAGATATTTTTGCCGAATGCAGTGAAATGCTGCGGCAAAACGGATTTTAAAGCGGGGTGAGCATGTGGCCGTGGAAACGGAGAAGCAGGAGGCGGGCGTCGGTAGCCGCGGCGCGCGTTTTTTACTTGCCCTTTTAAAAATTCTGCTTGTGGCCGGGCTGGTATTTTATATTCTTTATCATTTGACCAACGGATTTTCTTCGGAACTCCGCACGGTGTCTGCCGTGGCGTCGGAAGAACGGGTCACTTTGGAGCTTACCGGAACAATCGTGCGCGATGAAACCGTAATCGAAGCGGGAAACGGAGCGATCAGCTATCAATTCCGCGACGGAGAACGGGTCAAGATCGGTGCGCGTGTGGCGATTTTATACAGCGGTTATGCCGATGCGGCTTCCGTGGAACGGCTTGCGGAGCTTGACCGTGCAATCGCACAGCTTGAAGCGGTCGATACGGACAGTGATACGACGGTTGCTGACGGTATCGCGGCTGAATCCCAGGCCATGGAACTTTTGCTTGCGGTGTCGGAAGCTCGCAGCCGGGGTGAACTCTATGAAGCTTCCGCTCATGCTGAGACGCTTCTTGCAGCGCTTTCGCGCCGAAACAGCATTCTTGCGGGCGGCGAGGGCGTTTCCGCAAAACTTGCGTCGCTGAAATCCGAGCGGGAGCGTGTGGCGCTCTCGCTCTCCGGGGGCAGTACTTCGGTTCGCGCGCCGCTTGCGGGGTATTTTTACAGCAGTACGGACGGATATGAAAATCATATTGCATATGATGCGGTAGAAACGCTGACGCCGTCCGCTTATCGTGAAGCGCTGACGGCGCCGCCGTCAGCTTTGGGTACGCTCGGAAAAATTGTGCGGTTGCCGAAATGGTATCTGGTCTGTGAGACGGATAAGGAAACGGGCGCTGCGCTAAGTACCGGAAAAAATTATACACTGCTTTTCTCGGGTGGACGTGCGGAGATTTCCATGCGTCTTGAGGCGGTCAATACGGATGAGAGCGGCGCGCTGTTGATTTTTTCCACGCAGAGGATGCCGGAAGATTTTGATTTTGCACGCACGCAGCATGTCGAACTGGTCACGGATACCGTTTTTGGCTATAAGATTCCCGCGTCTGCGCTGCGCCTTGTGGATGGATGCGTCGGCGTGTATATACGCAGCGGGAATACCATAAAGTTTCGGCTTGCCGATGTAATTTATGAAAGCGGAAGCTCGGTTTTTGTGAGTATGTCTACCGAAGGCAAAACGCTGTATGCGGATGATGACGATCCCGCAAATGATCTTTACTGTTCCGGCCTTGCGCTCTATGACAATGTGATTATCAGCGGCGCGCGGGAATTGTTCCCGGATAAAATCGTAAATTAGGTGAAAAAATGCGTGATTTTTCTTACATTGAAAATAATTTGCAGCGGATCCGCGCGGCGGCGAACGCCGCTGTTGCAGCCTCCCCGTATGGACAGCCTTATGAACTGCTTTTGGCGACAAAGTACGCGAGCGCGGAGGAAATCAATTTCGCACACCGTCTCGGCGTGCGAAAAATCGGTGAAAACCGAGTGCAAAGTCTGTTGGAAAAATATGAACTGCTCGACCGAGACGGATTGGAAATTCATTTTATCGGCCGACTGCAAAAAAATAAAGTGAAATATATCATTGACAAGGTAGCGATGATTGAATCATTGGATAGTTTGGAGCTTGCGCGCGAGATTGAGCGGCAGGCATCCAAGCATACGCTGGTGATGGACTGCCTTGTTGAAATCAATATCGGCGGAGAAGTTGCTAAAGGCGGTATTGCACCCAGAGAAGCGGCGGAATTTGTGGAAAGCCTGTCTGAATTTCCGCACATTCGTGTGCGCGGATTGATGACTATGGCGCCGAAATGCGCCGATTCGGGGGAATATCGCAAATATTTTAAAGAAAGTTATCATATTTTTATTGACATTTGTGAAAAAAAACTTCATAATGTAGATAAGTGTATTTTGTCTATGGGGATGAGCGACAGCTTTGAAGCGGCGCTTGCGGAGGGGGCGAATCTGATCCGCGTAGGGCGCGCCGCTTTTGCCGGAGCGCTTTGAGTTTTTCCGCGGGCATACACGGTGTGGGCGACGCGCTTTTTTGATTTTGCTGCGCGCGCTTGGTTTTTGATGCGCCCACCGGCGTTCTGAGAAAATCAATTATTTCAGATAGAATGAAATCGGAGGAATAGAAGATGGGTTTTTTCGGTGATATTAAAGACAAGGTCATGGGCAAAGATACATATGACAGCGGTTATATGTACGAGGATACGGATGATACTTCCCCCTATTACGGAGATGAGACTGAGACCGGAGAAGATATGCAGGAAAGCGCCCCTACGCTCGGCGGCAGCGGCTATGATATCATGGGCGGCGGCAGTGCGATCGAACTGAAAGTGGTAAAACCGCAGAATTTTGAGGATTCTGCGCAGGTAGCCGATCATCTTTTGGCAAAGCGCACGGTCGTTTTGAATTTGGAGGATACCAATAAGGAAGCGGCACGTCGTATTTTGGATTTTCTGACCGGTGTTGCGTATTCCATCGGCGGCAATATCAAAAAGGTGGCTAACAGCGCCTATGTTGTTACGCCCTCGAATGTGGATGTCAGCGAGGGACAGATCAAGCAAAAAGCGGCGCAGGCACAGCGGGCGGAAGAGGATGCTGCTCAGTAATCGATATTTTCGGGATTTGCCGTACCGCAGGCTTGGGTCTGCGGTACGGAAATTTTCATTTTACAAGCTGAGGTCGTATGTATTCTTTACTTTTTTTGTTTAAAACAATCGTGTATTACGGTTTGGAAGTCGTATTGTTGATTATGCTGATCGACGCAGTATTGTCTTGGGTCAGGCCGACTTCCAATCGGTTTACCGAATTTATCATTGGTTTTACCGCGACGCTGTGTTTCCCGCTTCGGCAGTTGCTCTGGCGTTTTGACTCGATACGGAGGTGTCCTTTGGATATTCCGTTTGTGCTTACGTGGTTTTTGATTTTGTCTGTGCAGAGGTTGATATTTTGAGTTATCGGGACAGTGAGGATTTTCGTTTGCTTTGCGCTCGCACGGAGGATCTTTGCGCCCGCGCGGCGGGGGAAATCTGCGCCACGGCTTTTTTAAATCCGGGTGAACAGTATTTTCTTTCGCGGTATCTGAAGTCTGCGGGACATGCGGGGCGTACCGCTTTTTTTGGCGGCGCGCCGGGGGCGCAGAGAAGAAAATTATTTGTGTTCCCGGAGTATATTGCGCAGCTTGCGGACGGCGGCGATCTTTTGCAGACCGCGTTCGATTTCCTCGGCGCGGATGCGCTTGACGAGATTCGCGCGCTGAAAATTCTCGGCGGCGGATTTCGGGATTTCTCGCATCGGGATTACCTCGGCGCTTTGCTTTCGCTCGGCGTTGAACGCAACGCCGTCGGCGACATCGCGCCGATTGACGAGTATTCTGCATATGTGTTTGTTAGTCGGAAAATTGAAAGTTTTCTTTTGGAGACCGAGCTTCGGATTGCAAATGATCGTGTGCGGGTGGAACGGGCTGCATTGCCCTTTGGTTATCGGATCGAGCAGCGTTTTTCGGAAATTCGTGATACGGTGGCGTCAGCGCGGCTTGACTGTGTGACGGCGGCGCTCTGCCATCTTTCGCGTGAGGCGGCCAAAGACAAAATTGTATCCGGTAATGTGGAATTGAATTATGAGCCGGTATGCGAGGGGAGTCGAGAGGTGCATAAAAACGATGTGCTGACTGTGCGCGGCACGGGAAAATTTTGTATTGAACACATCGGCGATCCAACGAAAAAAGGGCGTTTCCGCTTAACGGCAAAAAAATATCTGTAAGTTTTTCGGTTAGACAATTTTCGTATACGTTCTCGTATATGGTAGTATGGAATAAAAATCAATTGTACAGAAGTAAGGAGGCTTTTTTATGGGTATTTGCGATCAATTGCGCGGCGCAAAGTTTTCAAAAGGCGTTGCGGGCTATAATCCGAAAGAGGTAGACGGCTTCCTTGCGGATATTTTAAAATTCGCGGAGCAAAATGAACAGCTTCTGTCGGCTTTGCAGGTAAAGCTTGACGCTTATGAGAGCCGGCGCGCCGAAGTTGACCGGCAGGAGAGGGAAGCATACCGTTTGCTTGAAGCCGCGCGTACCGAGGCGCTTAAAATCACGGATGCGGCAAAAAGTGAAGCGGCGCGTCTGACCGGAGAAGCCGCCCGGAAAGCGGAGAAAATTTTGAGCGACGCCGAAACGCGCGCAGAGAAGATTTCTGCGGAGGTTGGAAAACGTTTAGCTGAACAGCAGCAGGCCGCAAAACAAAGTGCCGACAAAATTTTGGCGTCGGCCGATCAGCAGGGCAAGACTCTGCTTGCCGAGAGTCGGGCGCAAGCCGCGGTTGCCGAACAGAATGCTGCTGAACTGGTTCTTCGGACCAAAACGTTTGAAGCGCGGTTCCGTGCGCTTGTGGCCGATACAATACGCGCACTTTCCGAGCTTGAGGCTGAGGCGCCGGCTAATGTCGCTGTTCCGGCTGTTGAAAAAAAGAAATTTGTACAGCGTCCGCTGAGTACGCAGAGAGCGCGTTCGCGCGATCCGGAACATGCTCTGACTCGTGCGAGTCGTGCCTTGCCGTCGGTTTCTGTACCGGATCCGCAGCGGTATGCCGCTGATACTATAGCCGTTGAGGAGCAGCCGCCATCCCCTTCAGAAGCAAAGGCGTCGCTGGGACGGAGCGCGGATGATTCCGCTCATGATTTTGCTTTTGCGGGCGGAAAACTATTGACTGAAGACGGAAACGCGCCTGCTGCACAGAAAAAATATAAACCCTACGATACGGTGACCGTCACCTATGAAAATTCAGAGGACGACTTCAGCGATATTCGTAAGATCATGGAGAGCGCAGGTGAAAACCGGCAAAAAAAATCCGCGCGTTTTATGGAGTAAATATGGCGATTTATATCATTTTAATTTTGGCTGTTTGCGTGCTCGATCAGATGACCAAGCAGTGGGCGGTCGTTTCTTTAATGGAACAAGGCAGCGTGCCTGTGATTGACGGTGTTTTGCATTTTACCTATCTTGAAAATCGGGGGGCTGCATTCGGTATGCTTGCCGATCATCGCTGGATTTTTATGGCGGCCTCTATTGCTGCGATCATTTTGCTGCTTGTCTATTTCTTTATGATTAAGGGCAAACATCATTTGCTGCGCACGGCGCTTGCATTGGTTGTGGGCGGCGGAATCGGCAATATGTTTGATCGGTGTCTGCTCGGTTATGTTGTGGATTTTATCGATGTGCGCCTGTTTAGCTTTTGGAAGTGGGTGTTCAATATTGCGGACTGCGCGGTGTGCGTCGGCGGCGCTTTGCTGGTGATTGCCGTGCTCCTTGAAATGAAGCGGGAGCGAGCAAAATGAGCGAGACGCGTATTGTCTGCGCCGAACAGGCGGGACAGCGGGCGGATGTGTTTATCAGCAGTGCATTCGGTCTGACGCGCACGGCGGCGGCAAGAATGCTTTCCGAGGGAGACGCTCTTATCGGAGGTCGGTCGGCGGAGAAAAATTTCCGGCTGCGCGAGGGGGATGCGGTAACGGTGACGTTTCCGCCGCCGCGCGAGACTGAGACCGTACCCGAGCGGCTTCCGCTGGAAATTGTATATGAGGATGCGGATATCGCCGTCATTAACAAACCGTCCGGAATGGTGGTGCATCCGGCGGCCGGAAATGAGAGCGGAACGCTGGTGAACGCGCTTTTGTATCACATGGGCGATCGGCTCTCCGGCATCGGCGGAGAGCGCCGTCCGGGGATTGTGCACCGAATTGATAAGGATACAAGCGGACTGCTTGTGATTGCCAAAAACGATTTTGCGCACGTTCGGCTTTCAGAGGAACTAAAGTCTCACAGTATTGACCGCGAATATAAAGCGATTGCGGTCGGCGGCTTCCGTATGGATACGGGTACGATCGATAAACCCATTGGACGTAATCCGAGAGATCGCAAAAAAATGGCCGTGGTCTCCGACGGCCGGCCGGCCATTACGCATTACAGGGTTGCCGAACGTTTTGACGGTTTTACGTTTTTAGAGATGAAGCTGGAGACCGGACGCACGCATCAAATTCGCGTACATTTGTCCAGTATCGGTCATCCGATTTTGGGCGATGCGGTATACGGCGGAGGAAAGACAAAGTTTGAAAAGCAAAACGCGCGGCTTATATCGGGTCAGGTACTGCATGCATGGCGGCTGACTCTGACGCACCCGCGTAGCGGAGAGCTTATGCATTTTGAGTGCGCGCTGCCGGACGCTTTTGAAGAATTGCTATGCAAATTGCGCGCTTCTTTTGCGCATACAGTTGGAGAATTATGAAACTTGGAAAAAGACAGCTTACCCCTTTGCAAATCATTACCCTTGCTTTTGCCGCTTTGGTACTTACAGGCGCGCTTTTGCTCAGTTTGCCCATTGCGGCGCGTTCGGGTGAAGCCACGCCGTTTGCCGACGCGCTGCTTACGGCGACGAGCGCTTCCTGTGTGACCGGACTGGTCGTATATGATACATATACGCACTGGTCTCTGTTTGGGCAGATTGTGATTCTTATGCTGATTCAAATCGGCGGAATCGGCATCATTACAATATCGATGTATTTTTTGTCGATGGTGCATGCGAAAATCGGAATGCGCCACCGCTTTGCCATGCAGGAATCCATTGGCGCTTCTTCTACGAGAGGCGTAGTGCGGATGACTCGTTTTATTGCTGTGGGCGTATTGATGATTGAGGGAATCGGCGCTCTATTGCTTTCCTTTGCGTTTGTGCCTGAATTTGGGTTTGCCAAAGGGTGTTATTTTGCAGTGTTCCATTCGATCAGTGCGTTCTGCAATGCCGGATTTGATTTAATGGGAGAAGAAACGCCGTTTGTTTCTCTTAACGCCTATGCGGCTGACGGTTATGTGTGTACGGTGATTATGCTTCTGATTGTCATTGGCGGACTCGGATTTTTTGTCTGGCGGGATTTAAAGCGAAACGGCCTGCATTTTAAACGCTATGCTCTACATACCAAAGTGGTAGTCGTGACAACCTGTATTTTGATATTCGGCGGTGCGTTCTTCTTTTATCTTTTATCCTATGACAGCGCTGCACAGGCGGGCAGGCCGGCCGGAGAACAAGTTCTGATTTCTCTGTTTCAGTCGGTCAGCGCGCGCACAGCCGGATTTGCTACTGTGGATCTTTCTTTGATCGGCGGAGGCGCGCAGATGCTGATGATCTGTCTGATGCTTGTGGGCGGTTCGCCTGGCTCGACGGCAGGCGGTATTAAGACGACCACAATGGCTGTGCTGTTTTTGTTGGTGCGTTCGATTTTCCGGAGAAAAGAGGATGTGGAATGCTTCGGTCGGCGTGTGGAGCGGTCGGTGATTCGCACGGCGATAGCCGTATTTGTTCTCTATTTATTTTTGGCGCTGACGGTCGGAATCGCCATCAGTGCGCTCGACGACATCGACATTATGGCGGCGTTGTTTGAAACCGTTTCGGCTATCGCCACGGTAGGGCTGAGCTTATCGGTTACGCCGCAGCTTGGACTGATCTCCAAAATAATGATAACGGGACTGATGTTTTTGGGCAGGGTGGGCGGCCTTACAGTACTGCTTTCATTGTCCGGATCCAGACAAACGCCGGTCGGCCGGTGTCCCGCTGAAAATATAACGGTAGGTTAGAGAGGATTGTTTGATGAAAAATATATTGATTATCGGACTTGGACGTTTCGGTTCGGCAATGGTAAAGCCGCTTTTTGAGCTTGGCAATCAGATCGTGGTTTGCGATACCAATGAAGAAAATATCAGCAGAGTGATAGAATATACGGCGGGAGCGAAGATCGGAGACTGTACGAACGAGCATTTTATTCGTTCTCTTGGCGTGGAGGATTTTGATCTTGTATTTGTCACCATCGGCGAAAGCCTTCAGGATTCACTGGTGGCGGTGACCTTGCTTAAGGATAACGGCGCAAAGCGCATTTTTGCCAAAGCGGGCAGCGACATGCATGAAAAGCTTTTGCTGCGCCTCGGCGCCGATAAAGTTGTGTTCCCGGAGCGAGACGCCGGGGACCGCTTGGCAAAAATCTGCGGTCGAAATTCCGTCTTTGACTGCTTTGAACTTGAAGGCGGCTATTCTATTTATGAAATCGCCGTTCCGCAAAAATGGGTTGGAAAAAGCGTGCGCGAACTGGATGTGCGCGCAAAATACGGTGTAAATATTATGGGCGTCAAAGAAACAGCCGATCGTCCGCTTCGTCCGAGCGTCGGCGCTGAATATGTATTTAAGGAAAATATGCAGGTTATGCTCATGGGGGATAACGCGAGCCTCTCTAAGCTGCTTCAGACCCAAGCATGAGAATAATTCGACAATCGGTTGTTAGGATGTAAAAAAAGCGGTTTTGCACTTTGCATCGGATTTTTTATAAAATACATTTGGAAAAATTCTGCTGGTTGTTGAAAAGTTTGTTTATTATTTCGTTGATTTCCGGGAAATTTTATTGACATAGCGTATAAATCATAGTATGATATATTGCATACTATTTGGGGTGCATACTCAAAGGATAATTTTTATGGGGGATAAAGACATGATGAAAAAGATTATGGCGGTGATGCTTGCAGCGGTATTTTGCCTGGCTGCTTTTGTATCCTGCGGCGACAAAGAAACAACCGACGGCGGTACGATCGTCCTCGGCGGTATCGGACCGCTCACGGGCGGCGCGGCCAGTTACGGCAGCGGTGTTATGAAAGGCGCGCAGCTTGCCGTGGATGAAATCAATGCGGCCGGCGGTGTAAACGGCCTTAAATTTAAGCTTGCGTTTCAGGATGATGAGCATGACCCTGAAAAAGCGGTTCTTGCTTATAACAATCTGATGGATAACGGTATGCAGATTTTGATAGGCACGGTTACGAGCAAACCCTGTGTTGCGGTTGTGGCCGAAGCGGACATAGACAATATTTTTATGATTACTCCGTCTGCCTCTTCTGTAGAATCGATTGCCGCGCCGAATGCTTTCCGTATTTGCTTCAGCGATCCGAACCAGGGAATCGGCGCTGCGCAGTATATTAAAGAAAACAATATAGCTGAAAAAGTAGCGGTTATTTATGACAGTTCCGATGTTTATTCTGCCGGCATTTATGAAAAGTTTGCCACGAAAGCTCAGGAGATCGGTCTTGAGATCGTGACTGCGCAGGCGTTTACGTCGAGCAGCGCGACCGACTTCAGCGTACAGATTCAAAAGATTAAGGACAGCGGTGCGGATCTTTTGTTCCTGCCGATTTATTATGAGGAAGCGGCTTTGATTCTGGAGCAGGCGCACACCGCTGGGCTTGACGTGAAGTATTTCGGCTGCGATGGCCTTGACAGTCTGATTTCTCAGCTTGGAGATAAAGCTAATCTTGCAGAGGGCGTTATGCTTTTGACGCCGTTTGCCGCAGATGCAACGGATGAAAAGACGGTTCAATTTACCAGAGCGTATAAACGCGCCAACAACGGTGAAATTCCAAACCAGTTTGCAGCGGATGCGTATGATGCGGTCTATACGATTGCGGCGGCTATGGAAAAAGCCAATATCAGCGACGCTTCGATCAGCGTTTCCGATCTTTGCGATGCGCTTGTTGCAGTAATGACAGAAATTGAAGTGGACGGTGTTACCGGAAAAATGACCTGGAACGCGGAGGGCGAGCCAACGAAAGATCCGAAAGCGATGGTTATTAAAGACGGCGCATACGCCGCAATGTAAATTTTTCTTGCACTTTAAGGCAAATTATGATAAAATAAATAGGCTATTTTCAAATAGCCTATTTATTTTATTTGGAAGCTACCGAGCATCGGTGCTGTCGTATAGATACAGTGTACCGTCGCTGTCGGCGCGTCTTCTGAAATTTGAGATGAGGGAGCAGATTTATGAGTAGTTTTTTGACCTATCTCATAACCGGTATCAGTCTGGGCAGTATTTATGCGCTGATTGCGTTGGGATATACCATGGTCTACGGTATTGCGAAAATGCTGAATTTCGCGCACGGCGATGTGATTATGATCGGCGGCTATGTCGTATTTGTCGCCATTTCCACAATGAACTGCCCTGTGTGGCTTGCGATTCTTGTGGGAATCCTTTCTTGCACACTATTGGGTGTGGGTATTGAAAAGGTGGCCTATAAGCCCCTCCGCAATGCGCCGCCGTTGGCTGTTTTGATTACAGCAATCGGCGTCAGCTATCTTTTGCAGAATGCAGCTTTGCTGATTTTCGGTTCCCAGGCGCGCAGCTTTACCTCGGTTGTTCCCAAGTTCTCTCTGCCGATCGGTAAGGTCAATGTGACCGGAGAGACGATTGTGACGATTGTGGTTTCGGTACTGATTATGGTGTTTTTAACACTGTTTGTGAATCGTACAAAAAGCGGCAAAGCAATGCTTGCCGTGTCAGAGGACAAGGGCGCGGCCCAGCTGATGGGAATCAATGTCAACGCGACTATTGCCCTGACCTTTGCCATCGGTTCTGCGCTTGCCGGCGTCGCCAGTATTTTGCTTTGTTCTACGTATCCGCAGATCAGCCCGTATACCGGCGCAATGCCCGGCATTCGCGCGTTTACGGCGGCGGTATTCGGCGGTATCGGTTCGATTCCGGGCGCGATGATCGGCGGTATTGCGCTTGGTATTATTGAAAACCTGAGCAAAGCGTATATTTCTTCAGAGCTTTCCGACGCCATTGTATTTGCGGTTTTGATAATCATTCTGCTTGTAAAGCCGACCGGCATCATGGGCAAGAAGATCAATGAAAAGGTGTGAGGTGAATTTCTGTGAAACGATTTAAGCTGACCGGCAAGGCCAAAGACAGATATATCACCTACGGCATGATGCTGATCCTTTTTGCTGTGATTCAGATTTTCGTTGCCAGCGGGCAGGCCAGTCGTTCGTTTACCGGGCTGCTGGTACCTACTTGCGTTTATGTGCTTGCGGCGCTTGCGCGGAGTCTGGGTGTCGGTGGGTCGGGAGGACTCAGTCTCGGACAAGCCGGTTTTATGTGTATCGGCGCATACACCGGCAGTATTTTTTCGGTCGCTGTGAGCGGTATTTTGGAAAATTCGGCGATTCGTTTTCCAATCGCACTGCTGCTCGGCGGTGTGACGGCGGCTTTTTTCGGTTTTTTGATTGGTATTCCGGTTTTGCGTCTGCGCGGAGACTATCTGGCTATTGTTACGCTTGCATTCGGCGAAATTATCAAAAGTGTATTTGACAATCTGTATATTTCGACCGATAAAAACGGTTTGTTTATCTCTCTGGGCGTTGAGGGCGTCAGCGCGCATACCTTTGATGCCGCGACGAGAAAGGACTATCTTAAAGGGGCGATGGGTATCAGCGGCACGCCGAAAGACTCCACTTTTTTGATCTGCTTTATTACCGTCATGATTGCGCTTGTGGTTATGCTGAATTTTATGGATTCCAAGCAGGGGCGGGCTGTGATGGCTGCGAGAGAGAACCGCATTGCGGCCGAAGCGATGGGCGTGAATGTTACGCGCGCCAAAATGACCGCATTTGTGATGTCGGCGTTTTTTGCCGGCGTGGCGGGTGTGCTGTATTCGCACAATCTGAACGTGCTGGCGGCCTCTAAGTTCGATTATAACCTTTCGATTTTGATTTTGGTTTTTGTGGTACTCGGCGGTATGCGGAAGATGCGCAATGTTGTGATTTCAACGGTTGTGCTGTATGTTTTGCCTGAGGCGCTTCGCGGTCTGAACAAATACAGAATGCTGATTTACGCGATTGTTTTGATTACGATGATGTTGCTGAACAATAGCGCTGCCGTTCGCAATTTTCTTGAAAAAATCCGTATGCGTGCGGCTCGAACCGGACAGCGGCGGAAGGCTGGAGGTGAGGGATAATGGCGCTTTTGGAAACAAGAGATCTTTCGATTCGTTTCGGAGGACTCAAGGCGGTTGACTCCCTTAACCTGAAAATTGAAAAGGGTGAACTGTACGGCTTGATCGGTCCGAACGGCGCCGGAAAGACGACGGTGTTCAATATGCTGACCGGCGTATATCAGCCCACCGACGGCACAATTTATCTTGACGGCGTCTGCCTGAACGGGAAAAATTCGATTGAGATCAATCGGATGGGTATCGCGCGCACATTTCAGAATATCCGTCTGTTTGGCCGATTGTCTGTAATAGACAATGTAAAAGTAGGTCTTGGCAACAGCATACAGTACGGCCTTGTGGAAAGCTGTTTGCATATCGGACGGTATCGCAGAGAGGAACGCGAAATCAATCAAAAGGCGATGGAACTTTTGCGGGTGTTCGATTTGGATGGGGAGGCAGGTCTGCTTGCTTCCAATCTGCCCTACGGAAAACAGCGCAAGCTGGAGATTGCACGCGCGATGGCGACTGAACCAAAGCTTCTTCTTTTGGACGAGCCGGCCGCCGGAATGAATCCGAATGAAACGGCCGAACTGATGCGGACCATTCGCTTTGTACGGGACAATTTCGATATGACGGTTTTGCTGATCGAGCATGACATGAAGCTTGTATCGGGTATTTGCGAGCGTATTACGGTATTGAATTTCGGTACGGAGCTTGCCGCCGGCGCAACCGCTGAGGTGCTTCGCGATCCGCGGGTTATTACCGCGTATATCGGCGAGGATGAGTAAGGAGGCAGGCCATGTTAAATGTAGAAAATATACAGGTTTATTACGGCGTCATCAATGCGATCAAAGGCGTATCCTTTGAAGTAAACGAGGGCGAGGTCATCGCGCTGATCGGCGCGAACGGCGCGGGTAAAACCACAATTTTGCACACGATTACCGGTCTTGTCGCGCCGAGCGGCGGAAGAATTTTGTTTGAGGGGCATGATCTTATCAGGACACCTGCGCACAAAATCATTTCACTCGGAATGGCGCATGTTCCGGAGGGGAGACGCATTTTTCAGCAGCTGACTGTATATGAAAATTTAAAATTGGGTGCATATACGCTGCGCAGCAAAGAGAAAATCGAGCAGAATCTATCGTATATCTATACGCATTTTCCGCGTTTGGAAGAACGAAAAAATCAGGTGGCCGGCACGCTTTCGGGCGGCGAGCAGCAGATGCTTGCAATGGGGCGTGCGCTGATGTCCAATCCGAAGATTTTGCTGATGGATGAACCGTCCATGGGGTTGTCTCCTCTGTTGGTTTCCGAAATTTTTAAGATCATCAAGGAAGTATCAAAAGAGGGCACAACCGTGCTTTTGGTAGAACAGAATGCCAAAAAGGCATTGTCTATTGCCGACCGCGCCTATGTACTTGAAACCGGAAAAATTGTCATGCAGGGCAGGGCGGACGAACTCGCCAGCGATCCCCGCATTCAAGCGGCTTATCTTGGAGAATAAAAATCAAACAGGGAATCCAACAAGACGTTGGATTCCCTGTTTTTGTCCTAAATTCTGATCGGTTGTGCAAAAATTCAGCAGACGCCGAAAAGCAGATCGCCATAAGTTGGGAACGGCCAATATTCCGCTGCGGTAATGGTTTCGAGCATATCTGCAAATTTCCGAATTTCGCACATTTGAGGCAGCACCGTATTGCAGTAATAATGCGCAAGCGCTTCCGCGTCAAGGCCGTCTGTTTTCGTCAGTATCGCATCCAGCTGCGTCGTCGCCTTATACAGACTGTCGGAGTACTGGGACAACTTTTCGAGCAGTTCGGTTTCATAGGTTACGGCAGAAATGCCAAGCGCTTTTTTATTCAATGCATTGGTAGTCAGTTTGGCGACATACCCTTGTACGGCTGGAAGAATTTCCTTTTTGACCATATCACTCATGGTCAGCGCTTCAATAGAGATGGTTTTCACATAACATTCCAAAAGGATTTCAGTGCGCGATATGACTTCTTCTTTTGTAAAGATTTTATGATCGGTAAAAAGTTTGATGTTTTTTTCATCTTTGAAATGCGGAACCGCATCGGGCAATGTTTTGTAATTGGGCAGGCCGCGCTTTGCCGCTTCAATCTGCCATTCAGCGGAATAGCCGTCGCCGTTGAAAATGACTTTTTTGTGGTTTCCGTATACCCGTTTGACAATATTATGTACTTCAGTGTCGAAATCGTCGGCTGATTCCAGAATATCCGCAATCTGCTTAAGCGCTTCGGCGACAATGGTATTTAGTATGATATTTGGGCCGGCAATATTGAGCGAGGAGCCAAGCATACGGAATTCAAATTTGTTTCCGGTGAACGCAAACGGCGAGGTGCGGTTGCGGTCGGTGTTATCTTTCGGAAAATCGGGCAATACGCTTGCTCCGATTTTCATCAGCTGGCCGCTTTTGCCCTCGTAAGGCGTTTCCGATTCGATACAGTCTAAAATTTCGGTCAGTTCCGATCCGAGAAATATCGAAACAATGGCGGGAGGCGCTTCGCTTGCGCCCAAACGGTGATCGTTACCGGCTGAAGCCACTGAGATGCGAAGCAGATCGGCGTATTCATCCACGGCTTTGATGAACGCGGAAAGGAAGATCAGAAATTGTGCGTTAGCGGCGGGAGAATCTCCCGGAGAAAGCAGATTTTTACCGGTGTTTGTAGAAAGGGAAAAGTTGTTGTGCTTGCCGCTGCCGTTTACGCCTGCAAAAGGCTTTTCGTGTAAAAGACAAACCAGTCCGTGTTTGGAAGCCACTTTTTTCATGATTTCCATTGTGAGCTGATTGTGATCGTTGGCTACATTGGTTGTCGTAAAAATCGGCGCCAGTTCATGCTGAGACGGCGCGGCCTCATTGTGCTGCGTTTTGGCAAGAATGCCGAGCTTCCAGAGTTCCTCGTTCAGTTCCTCCATAAACGCTTTGACTCGGGGTTTCAGCGCGCCGAAATAGTGATCGTCCATTTCCTGTCCGCGCGGAGCTTTCGCGCCGAACAGCGTGCGGCCGCACAGGCGGAGATCTTCTCTTTTATTGTACATATCTTTGTCGATTAAGAAGTATTCCTGCTCGGAACCGACGGTTGTATTCACACTTTGAACATCGGTGTTTCCGAAAAGCCTGAGTACGCGCATGATCTGCGTGTTGATAGCTTCCATTGAGCGAAGCAACGGGGCTTTCTTGTCCAATACCTGCCCGCCGTATGAGCAGAATGCGGTCGGAATGCAAAGCGTTTTTTCTTTGATAAAAGCATAGGAGGTAGGATCCCACGCAGTGTAACCTCTGGCTTCAAAGGTTGCGCGCAGACCGCCGGAGGGGAAAGAAGAAGCGTCCGGTTCACCCTTGATTAAATTTTTTCCGCTCAGTTCCATTACAACGCCGTCGGGCGTTGGTTCGATAAAGCTGTCGTGTTTTTCGGCGGTGATGCCGGTCATCGGCTGGAACCAGTGGGTGAAGTGTGTCGCGCCGTTTTCAAGCGCCCATTCTTTCATTGCGTTTGCTACGACGTTCGCTACGTCCATCTCAAGGGGCGCGCCGTCGTCAATTGTTTTGCGGAGCGATTTATAGACATCCTTCGGCAGTTTGGCCTTCATTACTTTGTCGCCAAATGTCAGGGAACCGAATAAATCGGGAATTCGGTTGGTGCTTGCCATGGTTTTGTCCTCCAAAATCCAGTATTCAATTTCATAGGGGTTTTTGAAATACGAAAGGCGCCGCTACGGCCTTAAACCGTGCAACGCCCTTACTAATGGTAGAATTATAGCAGAGACAGATTTGCTTGTCAAGAGGTTTGTCAAAAAAAATCGCAAATTTTTGACAATTATATTTGGAATGCATAGAACCGCAAGTCGGGCGTCTCTTGTCTTTGAGCGTCGGTTGCATTGGTTTGTTTGGGCGTATGATTCTCGGCGAAGGCATACTCTTTTAGAATATATTTATAAAAAATTGAAAGCGAATTGCTGTCTTTTATGAGCATATGCGTTTTTTTCAAAGTCGTGCCAAGCATGGCTGGATGCGCCGGTTGTGCGCGCATTCGCTGATTTTTCAACGTACCGCGCTGAAAATGATAAAAGGACGGATGCAGGTTTTACATACATTCGCCCTTTTCGCCGCCCTGGGTTTACGATTGCAGCGTAGCATTTCGGTTTTCAGTTAAAGCTGCCACAAGCTGCCGCATCTCCGTTTTGGATTTAACGGCGCCGGCCCGCGCCAGAACGGCCTGTTTTTGGTCTTTTGGCAGATTGGCAAATGCTTTCATTGCCGCAGGATTTTGTGCCAGCGTCATGCTGAGACCCAGCGGAATATCGCCGAGGCCGTTTTCTTTTTGATTCATGTAAATCACCCCTCATGGAGTATGGCGCGGCGGGTGTAATTTTATACAGTCAGCGCATTGATTGGCTTAGATTTTGACCATGATGCGGATACCGGCCTTACGCTTTGGCGTGCGGTGTGCGCAAGCCGCAGGCGGAGAGAAGCGCGTCTTCAAACAAAAGGGCGGCACGGGGATTTTCCCCCATATCAGTATAAGAATTTTTGAGCAGGATTCCGGCTGTTTTTTGGTCGGGGAGAATCAGTGCGTGCGTGCCGTATGCGCCGTGACAGACTGCGGCGCCCCGAGGCAGACGTCCGGCGCCGTCATGGACGACGCATCCGAATCCGCGGTTCTCACCCCGTGCAAGACCTGCAAGGTCACGCGGAAGCTTTGGGGACAGCATTCGGTTTACCGAATCTTCCCTCAGAACACGCACGCCGTTATAGACGCCTTTACAGGCGAGCATACTGAGAAAAGCGGCCATGTCCGTCGCAGAAGAAGCAAGCGCTGCGCCGCCGGCCTCATAGGTAAGCGGAAAGCCTCGAAAAAGCGTATGCCGAAAATCCACGTCGATATCCTGTCCTGAAATCCGTTTGTGAACCGGAGTCAGGCGGTTCCATTGTTCCTCTGCGGGGGAAAAGGTTGTATCCTGCATACCGAGCGGATCGAAGAACAGTTTACGCAGCAGGGCGCCGAAGCTTGTGCGGGAGACAATTTCTGCAATTCTGGCCAGTATATCATATCCTGCAAAACCGCTGTAGGCCGTCTTTGTACCCGGTTCAAACGCCAGATGAAAATTTTCGGCATAATAGTTGGTTACCGCTTGGAGCGAGGTTTTGATTTCCGGCGGGATGAGCGCATATTCCCGATTGCCGAGGGTGTCCGCGCCGAGTCCCGCCGTGTGCGTCAGCAGATCAAAAAGCGTGATTTCGCGGGATGGCATGGCGCGGGCGTAGATTTTCCCGTCCTGTGTGATTTCACCGATTGTCATGCGGGCAAACTGCGGGATATAGCGGGAAACAGGCGCTTGTGTATCCAAAAGCCCCTCTTCCTCCAGCCGCAAAACGGCAGCGGCGGTAAACAGCTTTGTGACTGATGCGAGACGATATAGGCCGTCTTTCGGGAAACGTGTGCCGCCGAACGTTTCAAAAAAACAAACTGTTCCGTTTTGCATGACTGCAGCTGCGCCGCCGAAACATTCGTGTGCCGAAAGCTGCTCTTCAAACAGCGCGTGCAGCTTGTTTTCTAAAATTTCAGTGTGCATCATGCGACAGACTTTCTCCTTTTGAAAAATTTCTCTTTTGCTATTGTGTATAGTATACAGCCTGCAAAAGTAACGGTATAGGTAAATATAGCGCGGAACAGGAAAGCCGTCGCCATATCGCCGATGCGAAGCCGCGCGATCAGTTCGTTGGCAATATAAATCGGGAGGATGTGCGAAAGATAAATCATATAGGAAGCGCGTTCGCACAGGGCGACTGAGCGGGGCAAACGGCCTGCTGCTTTTGCGATGAACAGACATAGTCCGAAGACAAATAGGATGGCCGAAATTACATAAGCCAGGTGGAGCGCTTCGATCCACCAAAAAGTTGCTCCAAATGCCATGGAGCGCCATGTGAGATAAACGTCTGCGGCGGCGAGCAGTGCGAATGCGGCGCATATAAATCTGAAGTGCTGTGTTAGCCATGCGCAGAATGAATCGTAGTTTTGTCCGGCCGCCGCGCCGAGCATAAAATAGAAAAGATAGCCGCAGAAGACGCGGTCGTCGTATGGAAAATGTGCAAACAGCTTGAAAAGAATCGTGAGCAGCAGCGCCGCCGCGCAGAGCAGCCGGGCATCAAAGCGGGAGAACAGCACCCGAAAAAGCGGCATCAAAAGATAAAACTGCACAATGATGACAATAAAATAAAAATGAGCGCAGAGCGTGCCGAGAAAGATATATTCCGCAAGGTCAGGAAATGAAAACCGATACCAACCGATTGCGATAAAAAAGGCATAATAGAGTCCGACCCAGATCAGGTAGGGAAGCAGAATCTTTTTGGCGCGCGAACGCAGAAATGCACCATAGGAAAACGGTTTTTGAGACAGAAAGAGTTTCAGACCCGAAAGAAAGATAAAGCCCTGTACGACAAAAGCGCTGAGCCGCCATGGGGTCATCAGCACAATAAACTGTAAGCTTTGTTTGTTCATGTCCTGGATGGTCCAGGAACTGACATGGATAAAAACCACCAGAATACATAAGCATACAGAGACGAGTCCGATTTCCTGTCTTCGTATATTCACCGCAATACCCCCGTGTGTTGGATGTTACTTTTTATTGTAGCATGTATTGGAAAAATTTGCAACGCGGAGGATGGAAAAAACAAACTGTTTTGAGTCTTGCAATTCTGGGGGCGACATGCTAAAATACAAAAAGATCCGGTTCCCGATTTATAAAAGGTAACTTTTGTGCGGCGGAGCGCTTGTTTTGCGCTGCATTGCCGGGAAGGAAAAATACAGAGCATGAAACAAAAAAAGAATATTTTACTCATCACAACGGGCGGGACCATTGCTTCTGTGGAAAGCCCGGACGGTCTTGTCCCTGCCGGAAGCGAAATCCTTGCGGAGGAGATCGGTCGTCTGCGCTCGTACTATGCTATAGAGGTATGCGATCTTTTGCGGCTGGACAGTTCCAATATTCAGCCGGAGGAGTGGTCGCGCATTGCGCGCTGCGTGTTTGAAAACCGCCCGCGCTTTGACGGTATTGTGATTACACACGGTACGGATACGATGGCTTATACGGCGTCTGCCCTCTCCTTTATGTTACAAAATATGGATTTGCCCGTTGTCCTGACCGGCGCCCAATTGCCGATGCAGAGCCCGGTGTCCGATGCGTTTGACAATCTACGCACAGCGTTTTTGATGGCGGCGTCCGGGCGTCCCGGTATCTTTGTGGCGTTTAATCGAAAGGTCATGCTCGGGTGTCGTGCCGTTAAGGTACGCGCTGAGAGCTTTGACGCTTTTGAGAGCGTGAATATGCGTTATGCCGCCATTGAGTCGGCTGCGGGGCTGAAAATTCATGAAGATGTGCTGCCGATCCGGCGCGGTGAGCCGGCACTTTACGATCAGGTCAGCACGGATGTCTTTTTGATGAAACTGACGCCCGGACTTTCGCCTGTGATTTTTGACAAGCTTTGTGATATGGGGTATCGCGGCATGGTTATAGAGGCGTTCGGCGTCGGCGGTATGCATTTTCTGCATCGTGATCTCGCGGGCAAGGTTCATATGCTGGCGGAGCGCGGCGTTTCGGTTGTGACTTGCAGTCAATGCCTCTATGACGCCAGCAATCTGCATGTATATGAGGTTGGCAAACGGTTGCTTGACGTCGGGGTCATCCAGGGATACGATATGACGACAGAGGCGGCGGTAACCAAACTGATGTGGGCGCTCGGCAACGGAATGAATCCCGCGCAGATTCGAAAATTTTTTGCGCAGAGCGTTGCGGGGGAAATCGCCCTTCCGCTTGCTTGATTGCCTGTCTGTACTTTGGCGAATATTCGCTTGCCTTTTCAACTTTTTTGTGCATTTTTATCTATTGACAATGCATATTTATTAGCGTATACTATTGGAAGCGCGGGGAAACCCGCTAACATTTTTACAGGAGATACAAGAATTATGAAAACGTTTGTTAAGATTTTCTGTGCGGCGCTTGCGCTTGTGCTGTGCGCTGCTTGTTTTGCCGCCTGCGGCGAGGGAAATTCCGAGAACACTACGGTGGATACCGGTACATCCTCGTCTGAGGAAAGTTCGACTTCGGATACAACCGATGCCAGTACGCCGGATGGTGAGAAAAAGATTCTGAAAATGGGCACCAACGCAGAGTTCCCGCCGTATGAATATTATGAAAAAGAACAGATCGTCGGCATCGATGTGGAAATTGCGGCAGCGATTGCGGACAAGCTCGGCATGGAACTGGTTATTGAGGACATGAAGTTCGATTCCATCGTTGCTTCCGTTGTTTCGGGCGGCGTCGATATCGGCGTGGCGGGCATGACGGTGACTCCGGAGCGTTTGGAGAGCGTGAATTTTTCCTCCAGCTATGCTACCGGTATTCAGTCTGTCATTGTGAAAGAGGGATCCGCCATTAAGACGTTGGATGACCTCAACGGCAAAAAGATCGGCGTGCAGCTGAGCACGACCGGCGATATTTTTGCTTCTGAAGATTACGGCGAAGACAATGTAATTAAGTATGCAAAAGGTGCGGATGCTGTTTTGGCGCTGGTCGGCGGCGATGTGGATGCTGTGATTATCGACAATGCGCCCGCTAAGGTTTTTGTAGATGCCAATCCCGGTCTTACGCTTCTCGATACGGATTATGCAATCGAAGAATATGCAATCGCGGTTGCTAAGGACAATACCGAACTGCTCGACGCGATCAACGGCGCGCTTGAGGAACTCATTGCCGACGGCACGATTGATAAAATCATTGCGAAGTATATCACTGCTGAATAATCAGGTTGTGAAAAAATAGGAGCAGGAGATGCTGTCCTGTCTTTTAGTTTATCGATAAATCGGAAACTGCGAAGAAGGAAACGATCAATTAATTATGTTTGCAAGGCGGACATGCGCCGCCTTGCAAATACCTTACGGGCGTGCGAGTGCCGCCAAAGGCGGCGCGACGGCGAGAGCGTACACGCCCCATCATCGAAAAACCCTGGTTTTTCGATGGTCAGAGGAGCAGGGGACGCTGCTCCTATTTTTATTTATTCTGCGAATATACGCGGTATATGCGGTATATAAGGATGAAAGTATGAAAAACAGAAAGAAAATTCTCCTGATTGGAATCGCGGTTGCTCTGATGGTTGCGGCTGTTTTATTCGGCTGGCTGTATACCAGAAAAAGTATGGTCGCCTCTGAAATTACAGAGGATGAGGCGCGTCAGATTATTGCGGATGCGTTTTCGGCAATGCCGGGAAAATACGCGCGTGATTCCATCAAGTACATAGAAAGCAAAAGCTCGTTTGAAATTCTGTCCATGGATTACGGCTTGCAAAAGAATATAGAGGTAGCATGTACCTTTCATACTATAGACGCCAAGCGCGTCATTTCGGAAAATATTACGCTTTTGCTGGATATGGATACCAAAGATCCGGTTACCGGAATTGAAATGACGTCCACAAAGCTAAAGCTGAAGATTGACGAGAAGCTTTTGCCGCTTTTGGCGGAGGCGGATTCGGTGACGCAGAATGTGACCGTAGAATTGTATGAAACTGCGGACGGGTTTCGGGTGTATACTTCTGATGCGGTAGTAGACGCGTATTATGGCGGCGTTGATTCGGCGACAAAAGATGTAATGTCTCTGACTTCGATTGAGTTGGGCGTAAATACG
>CATYXQ010000027.1 GCA_958414825.1 uncultured Eubacteriales bacterium
TTGTCCGAAAAGAAAAGGAAAAATAAAAAAATTTGCGAATCTATTGCAGGAATCCGTTTTTTTAGATATAATTGAGACAGTACAGCAGAAACGGAGAGGAAAATTGAAATTTGTAAAAGAAAATTCTTATTATATCATGCGGCTGCTGGTGACACATATCGGTATGGCTGTATTCGGTTTCGTCCTATTTTTAACAACCAATCAGCAAAGTCGGGGGCTGATGCTTGCGGCCGGAATTTTTTCGGCGGGCTTTTATGCAGTGCTGTCGTATATAACCATGTGGGAGGCCGGCGCGAAGGATAAACCGAAACTCGACGCCGGACGATCCAGACTGATAAAGGGAAAAGGATTTTTCCTTTCTCTGATTGCGCAGTGTCCGGTATGGATTTCACTCCTCGTTTTCCTTCTATGTTCGTTTTTTAAAACTTCGAACGTTGCCGCGTCCGTATACTATGTTACTTACTTTATTTTGACTATGCTTGACGGCTGCTTTACCGGCATTATGCTGTTTGTGAATACTGTGCAGAGCGATATGCTGATTGCAGCCGTTTTTGCGCTTGGTGTTTTGCTGATTGCCGCAGCGGCGGGACTTGGATACCTTTTCGGTACCAAAGAACGCAGATTGATTCCCGTAAAAACGGGCAATCGAAAGCAGGACTGAAAATATATCGGGGGCGTATGGGTAATCTAAGAAAAAATATGCCGTATTCGCATGTGGTTTGGGATTTTAACGGGACGCTGCTGGATGACGTATCCATCGGAGTTGAGACGATTAATGTTTTGCTGAAAAAGCACGGTCTACCGTTGCTTGACGATGTAGAGACCTATCGCCGGCACTTCTGTTTTCCGGTGGTCGATTATTATGAAAAGATTGGTCTTGAACGGGAGCGCTTTGAATTATATGCTGCGGAATGGGTTTCGGAATATAGTCTTCGGTCTGCTTCGGCGACAATCTATTCCGGCGCTCGTGAATTGGTTGAATTTTTTAAAGAAAACGGCTGTCGGCAATATCTTTTGTCCGCCACCGAGCAAAAAATGCTTGAAAAGCAAATTGAATCGCTTGGACTGCGTGCGTACTTTGACGAACTCATCGGTCAATGCGATACATACGGCAGCGGAAAGATGGAGGCGGCTGTAAATTGGTCAAAAAAAGTCAAACCGAAGCGCGCTCTGTTTATCGGAGACACGGTTCACGATTTTGAGGTGGCGACGGCTGCGGGAGCCGATTGTGTGTTGCTGGCGTCCGGTCATCAGGATTACGCAAGACTCGCTTTATGCGGCTGTCTGGTGTTTGAGGGGATTCCGGCATTGCAACAGTATTTTTGCACGGAGGAGAACCCATGATTATAATCGACGAGGACGGCGAACAATGGGTTACGGAAAATCGGTTTGACATTGCCGTTCCGATACATGTGGAGCAAAACGGGGAAGAAACAAAAATTTTTGTCTATCCATCTGTGTCAGAGATGGGCAAAGTCTATTCACAGCGTTTTGCGAATGACCTTTTTTCGGATGCGGCAGTTGATTTTCTCAGCGCAGGCTGTATGGAATTTTGTAAACAGTATGGGTATGCGCCGGATAAACATTCAAAAAAACGCGGATATAATTTTATCGGGATGAATATTGCAGATTCCGGTTTGCCGTGTGAACGGATTCGCCGCGCGGGACGGTATCATAACCGCACGACTTATAATTTAGAGGCTTGTCTTGCCTATGGTCAGGTCGTTTTCGGTGTGGTATGCGACGGTGAAATCGCTGCGGTTGCGGTTACGGCATCGCCGCCGGATCGGGATGCGCCGTTGATTGAGATCGGCGTGGAGACTGCGCCCGAATATCGCGGAAAAGGATATGCTTCGGCTGCGGCGCGTGCGCTGTCGGCATGGCTGTGTGCAGCGGGCTTTCGTGTATTGTATAAATGTGATGAGCATAATCTTGCTTCGGCGGCGGTTGCGCGGAATGCCGGTTTTTTACAGAGCGGGCAATTTTTTTATTATGTGCTCAGAAAAAAGAGGTAATCTATGGCTTTTGACGCAGGAATGCTTTGCGCGGTTCTGCATGAATTAAATACGGCGGCGGACGCGCGGGTGGAAAAGGTACAGCAGCCGCAAAAAGATGAGATCGTTTTAACGCTGCATAGTGCGGTGCGGCGCGAAAATATCCGACTGGCGATCAACGCGGGGGCGAACAGTCCAAAGATTTATCTGACCGCGCAGCAAAAAGAAAATCCGGCGTCGGCGCCAATGCTTTGCATGCTTTTGCGTAAGCAGCTTGGCGGCGGACGTTTTGTTTGTGCACGGCAAATCGGATTTGACCGGGTGGCGGAGCTTGAATTTACCGGTCGTGATGAAATGGGTTTTGCTGTTACGCGCTTTTTGATTGTGGAGATCATGGGTAAGTACAGCAATTTATTTTTGACCGATGAAAACAAAAAAATTATTGCCGCTATGCGATGGGTCGATTTTTCGACCAGCCGCCTGCGTCAGGTTTTTCCCGGAATGACGTATTCATTACCGCCCTCGCAGGAAAAAAACGATATTTTTACGTTGACCCAAGATGAGCTTTCGCAAATGATTTCCTCATGCGAGGGTTCGACGCCGGTTTGGCGTTTTATACTCAATCGGTTTGGCGGAATTTCTCCCTTGGTTGCGCGGGAATTGACCTATAGAGTTTTGGGAACTGTGGACGCAGCGCTTGAGGCCGTTTTACCGGAACGCCTTTTTTCAGTTTTCATGCAGTTTCGGTCGCTTCTGGAAAGCGCGGATTTTAAACCGGTGCTTATATACGACGCCGAGGGCGTGCCGTTTGAATTTTGCTTTATGGATATTCTTCAGTACGGGGATATGGCGCAGATTGCGTATTTCCCCAATACGGGAGCGTTGCTGGACGCTTATTTTGAAAAGCGGGATGCGGCGGAACGGATTCGTCGTCTTGGGCAGGACATTGCGCATTTGCTTTCCGGCGCGCGCACACGTCTTGCGCGCAAACTGGAGATACAGCGAGAAGAACTGGCAGCATGCGCCGACGGCGATACGTATAAATTGTACGGAGATCTGATTACGGCAAATCTTTATATGATTCGGCGCGGAATGAAGCATATTCGTGTGACGAATTATTACAGCGAGGCGGCAGAAGAGATTACGATTTCGATGGATCCGCGTTTGACGCCTGCCCAGAATGCACAGCGGATGTACAAAAAATACAGCAAAGCGAAAAACGCGAAAGTCTGTCTCGGAGAGCAAATTAATTTGGCAGAGGAAGAATTGCGGTACCTTGACACTGTGGCCGAAGCTCTGCAGCGCGCCGAAATCGAAAGCGACTTAAATGAAATCCGTATGGAATTGTCCCAAAGTGGGTATGTATCCCATACTTCCGCTGCAAAAAATACAAAGCGCACGGGAACGCTGCATCCGATGGAATTTCGCTCTGCAAGCGGATACAGAATTTTGTGTGGCAAAAATAATCTGCAAAATGAGCATATTACCTTTAAAGTAGCCGGAAAATCGGATTTGTGGTTTCATGTTAAGGATCGTCCGGGCTCTCATGTAATTCTGATTTGCGATGGGGAAGAGCCGTCTGAGGAGGATTATACACAGGCCGCTGTGATTGCGGCTACTTATTCCAGCGCCGGTGCACAGGGGCAGATTCCCGTGGATTATACGAGGGTAAAGAATATAAAAAGACCTCCGGCTTCAAGACCGGGGTATGTGACGTATTCAACGAACTTTACGGCCTATGTAGGCAGCGACGTGAATTTTTGTGAACGACTTCGTATTCAATAATAAAAGTCTCTGTACGAGATAAGTATTGGTGAACAAAAAATATACATATTAACTAATGAATATGCATAAACGGATTTGACACTGACATGAAAAAATATATTCCCTTACAAAAATAATTTTTTGGGGGTACACTTTATGTCTAATTTCCGTTTTGATTACAACGATATTCGTAAACAAGTTGCTATTGCTGATTTAACAAACGAACAGATCCAAGATTTATTTTCTCTTCTTCAAACAAAGAAACATTCAAGTCCTCAGCTTACCAGAGAGGAAAAAGCATTTTTCCAATGTTGCAGAGAGCATAGAAGTTATGCTAATAATACGGATTTGGATACTGTTGTCTGCCCTCATTGTGGTTCAATTAAGGTCATCAAGCACGGAAAAAGAAATAGCAGACAGAGATATTTCTGCAAGGATTGCAATAAGACATTCGGAGATACCAACGGCACCGTTGCCTTTCATTCCAAATTGTCTATTGCTAAGTGGATTGAGTTCATCAAGTTGACCTTACAAGGTGAGAGTTGCCGTACCATTGCCAAAAATCTTGGTATCAACAAACAGACCGCATTACACAATCGATATAGAATATGTGCTGTTCTCCATCAGTTTGTCAGCAATCAGGACGATTTCCACAGTTTGGCAGAGAGTGACGAGTATTACTATCCCCTATCTTTCAAGGATATAAAAGACCCTATGTTCTTCTTGGGTACACTTGGCAGAATGCCGTATACTCATAGAAGTATTGATAAGAGAATTGAATATGTTGAGAAACAAGGATTTGATAACAATTTTCTACAAGACCTCGATAAAAATGAAGAAATGGTCAAGGGTGAGTTGCTAAATTATGTCGATAAAGATGATTTAGAATCACAAGAAAAATTTTCCAATGCCCTAAACCGTATGGATACGGAGAAAATCATTCAGGTCTTAAAGACCTTGAATGTGCAACAGCAGAAAAGGAGGGGTATCAGCAATCAGCAAGTATGCTGCCTATCTTGTGTAGACACGAACCAAAACCATTTCTTGCAGACCGTTTGTGTCGGCAGAATACAGCCAACTCATATCGAACAAGCCCTTGTCCCCCACTTCTCAAAAGATACTGTTTTGGTTGCAGATAGCCACAGAGCATATAAGACGGTAGCCAACAAGCATAAGATACCCTTAAAGCAAATCCCAAGTGGAAAACATACAAGCGGTGGGTACAGTCTCGGTCATATCAACGGCTATCATCATAATATTAGTGATTTTATGTATCTGTATCACGGTGTAAGTTCAAAGTTCCTCGACTACTATTTGGCTCTGTTCTATTGGATTGAGAAAAATAAGACCAAGCCCTATCTTGACCAAGCCTATGATATTATCACTTTGCTGTCTAATCAGGCAAACAAGATACCACTTGCCAAGTTCAAGGATAAGCCTATCTTCTTTGACTTAAAAGGTCTTTTGGACTGATAGAAAATGTAAATTTTCATTCTCAGAGTGAGACAAGCCGACCAAAGTATGCTATGATATAATTACAATATTAAAGTTTTTTTACTGTCTACATAGATAATGAAACAATTATCAAACTTGAATTTGACGAAGGAGTTTTGTAAGTATGGATACAATTTTAGCAGTGCTGATTGTCGTTCTGTCATATACCGTTATTTGTTTTATTATTGCATTTATACGAGCGGTATTATCTAAGTCTGAGGAAAGAAAACAGACTTTTAAAGAAACTTTTAAAGAAACTTTTTGGACATCCTTTCTGGAAGTCATAAATCCTTTTGACTGGTTTTGGTAACTTCCAATTTGTTGAACTGAACAGCATAATTCTCCTGTAGGAGCAAGGTTGAACCACACCTTGCTCTTTTTTTAATATGTATTCACACAAAATGAATATAAAGGGCAGTTATACATACCAATACTTATCTCGTACAGAGACTAATAAAAAAACCAAGCCGACGGAAAAGAGCGGCGAGATAAGAAACTTTTTGAGGGACGATGTACTGTCGTCCCTCTTTGTTTTCTTAAAACAGCGCTCTAAATTCCGTCGGCTTTGTTATACAAATGAACAGGTGAAAATTTTAATTACATCTACAACCGGATCGATTTGTATTTCTACCGGAACAATTGTCAAATGCAGGATTGAAAGCATAGAAGTTTTTAGAATCCAAATTGTCCTGTGTTACGCGCAGCGCATCGCCGTTTTTATCCATTCAAACAAAAATTCATCATAAATAGGAAGATTAAATTCGTTTTCTGTTGGTAGATTAATACTCATATTCAAACGAAGCTTTTTCAGATTCAAAATCGAGCAAAATGCGTTCCTGATCGCGCAACTGATAGTGCGCACGGCAAACGATATTTTCACGAATCGTTCTCGTCATAACGCCGTTTAAAGGGGCTTTGAGCGGATTTGCGTGTTCATCGAGCAGTATGGCTGTCATGATGAAATTCCCTTGTTTAATAACAATATCACGGTTTTTCAAATGCAATACTTTTGCCCCCAGATAGGTAGCAAGGCGATATTCCCTACCATGTAGCTGTACAATGCCGATGATTCCCGTGAAATGAATGGGGCCTATCGGAATTTCGGCGACCGAGAGCATGAGGGAACCGCCGTCAAAGAAGCATTGTGTCCATATATATTTTTCGGGGAAAGAACGTCCGCGGTCACCCTCTATATATCCCACACCGTTTGCAAAGCAGTGGGATTTTCCATTGATCTGCAGCGTACCGTTTATCGTGTGCCGCATACTGAATACACGATGTCTGCACTCCATAAACGGAACGGCGCAAAACGGTCCCATGATATCAAAACGCAGGGAGGACGGAGGTCCGAATTGTACAGAGCCAGTGACAGACAGGGATTTTGTATGCAGATTCAAATGAATTCCGTTTTTAGAAAAGATATTTTCTCGCAGTTTTGCAAAAGGGAGATTTTTGTTTACTTGACACTGTTTTGGGGGAAATAAGAAATTCCAACTTTCATTGCTGCTGATGAACTGAATCGAACCGCTTTGCTGTCCGTTTCCTGTGTGAACGGCCGGTATAAAAGCGATGCTTTCCTTTTCGGTTTGGCATTTGAAATACCAACCGCAAAAAGATTCGGTTTTGCGCACGGCAAATCTCCTCCTTAGCAAATTTTAGTCACACTCTACCGACATTTTTCCGCTTTCAGCCGTTTTTATGCAGAAAACGGCTGTTTAGCCGTCCGATAGTATTTAAAAATTGCACTGTAATGCAAATAAAGCAAGGTTTTTTTGATGACAAAATCTCAAAAGAAGCCTTGCTTTTTGTATTTGCGTTACACAGATAAACAGCACTGTATACACAGGTTATTTATCGTATATTATAAAATTAATTTACTGGCAATTGCGCCGTGGAAAAAGACGCCGGATACGAATTGCGGAAATCTGCGGCGGAAGACTTTTGGTCATTGCGCCGTTATATAAAATACTGACGATATCGCCGACAGAAAAGCATCGAGTATCATTTGTGTTTACGACAACGCTTTGAAAATTGGCACGATCTCGGACAAGTAATTGGTTTGGCCGCACTTCTTGAACCATCGCAATCATGATCATTGTTTTGCACCTCCTGTATCAGATTATGATGAGGTACCTGATATGTGTTATAGCATACAAATCGTTTTGCAGTCATGTATAAGAGCGCCGTTCATATAATTTACAGAGGTGAAACGGATGACAGCGTATACAGATAGCAAAGGACACACGTATAAGGTTATCCAAATTTGCATTACAGATGAAGAACAGAGAGAGGAAACAGAAGTGCAAATTTTGGAACAATTATATCAAATTTTTTTACATAGATAGACTTGAAATAGATTGGAAAGGAGATAAATTGTTGGCGATCGCGTTATATTCCCGGAAATCCGTTGAACGCGAAAACAGCGTCTCTTGTGCAACGCAGCTTGAATACTGCCGTTCGATGTTAAAACCGGATGAAAAAGAAGAAAAAATTTATACATTTGTGGACAATGGCTTTTCCGGCGGAAATACGAACAGAACGGATTTTCAAAGAATGATGCAAATGATACGCAAGGGAAAATTAAAAAAAGTGATTGTTTATCGGCTCGATCGTATTAGCAGAAGTCTTTCCGATTTTGTCGGAATCTTGCAAACTTTCAAAGAATATAATGTACAGTTTGTTTCCTCGCAGGAAACCTTTGATACGAGTTCTCCTTATGGCGAAATGATTGTAAAAATTCTTATGGTTTTTGCCGAATTTGAAAGACAGTCGATTATTGAACGCGTTAAACAGGCATATGACCACCGCAGCAAAATGGGACTTTATATGGGAGGCAGGCGCCCATACGGATTCATTGCAACAGATACGATTGTTCACGGTATCAAGACAAAGATGTTTGTTCCGCAGTCAGAAGAAGCCGAACAAATCAAATATTTGTTTGAAACGTATGCGTTTGAGAATATCTCCTTGCGTCGGTTGATGGATAGCCTGATTGAAAAGGGCATTTTGCCAACCGCTGGAAATTGGTCAACTGCTAAGGTATCCGCCATTCTTAAAAATCCCATTTATGTAAGAGCAGATAATGCTGTATTTGAATATTTTAAACAACAGAACACATGCATTGTCAGCGACATAAAAGAATTTGACGGTGTTCACGGCCTGCAAATCTATGGAAAAAGTACGCATGATTTTAATGGAGACTGGTCGGATATCAAAGCTGTGGTTATGCGCCACGAGGGGCTTGTATCGTCTCAAACATGGTTACTGTGTCAAAAAAAGTTGAAACAAAATAAGCAGATCGGCAAAGCAATGAGCAATACGACAAGCTGGCTCGGCGGCAAAATTGTGTGTGAAAAATGCGGGCGAACCATGACGGTAACCAAGGGCGGGCGACGTCTTGACGGCACACAAACACGTTATTTTCATTGTACTGGAAAATTCCACAGCCGTATTTGTCAAGGTCCGGATGTGACACTGTATGCAGAAAGTCTTGAAAATATGGCCGATAAGCTGATTTCGGACAAGTTATTGCATTTAAAAAGATGTCGCATTCATCTTTCAACTGATGATACAAACAAAATCAATCTTTTAAAAAATCGTCTGAGTGAAATCAAAGCAGCGCAGGATAGGCTTGTTTCTATGATGTTGAACAAAGAAACCGGGAGGGAAATGATGCAGCTTATGAATGAAAAGGCACAGGAGCTTGCAGGGGAAAAAACGATTATTCAAAAGAAGATCGTATATTTGGAAAACAGGGAGAGTGAACATATCAGCGGTATTGAATTGTCTCGTCAATGGGCAGATGCGACGGCAGAACAAAAAAGGGCGGCGGTCAGTATTTTGATACATAAAATTCTGATTCGTGAGGATGGAACTGTAGAGGTTATGTGGACGATTTAAAATTGTTATTGCATGTATGAATGATATGCGGCAAAAAAATTCTATAATATATTGAAAAAATAAAAAACATGTGGTATAATCGGTATATGCCGAAAACAAATCAGGGAGAAAGTCTATGCCGAGACCACAGCGATGCCGAAAAATTTGCAGCAAACCGGTTTTTACGGTTTTTTCACCGGATGCTGCGATATCTATGAAGTCTGTTGAACTGGCATTTGATGAGTTTGAAGTTATCCGGCTTGTGGATTTGGAAAAGCAAACGCATGAACAATGTGCAAGGCAGATGGAGATTTCGCGTTCTACGGTAACCGAGATATATGAAAGTGCAAGAGAAAAAATTGCAAGCAGTATTGTTAACGGTTATCGTTTAACTATAAGCGGAGGGCATTATCGGTTTTGCAACGGAAATTCCAAATGGTGCTCGAAAAAGCATTGCGAAAAACAAAATTCTGAAAATACAGAGAATATGATTATAAAAGGAGGTACAATTATGAGAATTGCAGTAACCTATGAAAACGGAGAGATTTTTCAACATTTCGGTCATACCGAACAATTCAAATTTTATGATGTAGAGGAGGGCAAGATTGTTTCTTCCAAGATTGTCGATACAAACGGGAGCGGTCATGGCGCTTTGGCGGGCTTCTTGGTTGCAAATAAAGCCGATGTGCTGATTTGCGGCGGCATTGGAGGCGGCGCACAGACGACGCTTGCAACAGCGGGAATCCAATTGTACGGCGGCGTATCCGGAAGCGCTGATGATGCTGTCGATGCGCTTTTGGCGAATACGCTTTCATTTAATCCGGATGTACATTGCGATCACCATGATCACGAGCATGACGGTGAAGCGCATACTTGCGGTGAACATGGTTGCGGAAAACACAGTTGTCATTAAATCGTTTATTGGAAGGATTTTATTATGGAACAGAAATTTTATATTTGTGAGCATTGCGGAAATATCGTTGCAATGGTAAAGAATCAGGGGGTGCCTGTGATGTGCTGCGGTCAAAAAATGACGGAACTTGTTCCCGGTACCACAGAAGCTTCTATAGAAAAGCATATACCTGTTTACGAAATAAAGGACAATCAGGTTTTTGTAACCGTGGGAGAGGTAGAGCATCCTATGCTTCCCGAACATTATATTGAGTGGATATCTTTGCAAACCAAATTTGGGAATCAACGAAAGGCTTTAAAACCCGGTGATAAACCGAAGGTCTGCTTTGCTATTTGTGAAGACGATGCCGTGGAAGCAGTCTATGCGTATTGTAATATCCATAGTCTTTGGAAAGCGTAATTCGGTTTTAATATTTAAAGATAAAATGTGTCGAAGTGTTTTCTTCGGCACTTTTTTAATGAATCAAGGCCACCGACTTGTTTGTGGCCTTGATTTATTTTTGTTTGAATGAGACAGATTTGCATCGCCGAATCTTTGGAAATGGACAACTTCACGCGCGCGAAGAAATTTGATGGGCTCTCGGACGTCGGGATCATCCACCAGTCGCAGGATGTTGTCGTATGTGGTACGTGCTTTTTGCTCTGCTGCAAGATCCTCGCACAAGTCTGTGATAACATCTCCTTTAGATTGGAAATACGTTGCGGAAAAGGGAACACCGGCTGCGCTTTGCGGATAAATTCCGGTAGTATGATCGACAAAATACGTATCAAATCCGGAAGCTTTGATTTCTTCAGGCGACAAATTCCTGGTTAACTGATACAGAATTGCGGATATCATTTCCAAATGTGCTAATTCCTCAGTGCCAACATCGGTCAATATACCTACGACTTCGTTATATGGCATGGCATAGCGTTGATTTAAATAGCGCATTGAGGCTGCAAGCTCGCCGTCGGGACCTCCGAGCTGACTGATAATCACTTTCGCGGCTCTCGGATCCGCGTTTTTAATTTTTACGGGGAATTCAAGTTTTTTATCGTAAATCCACATTAGTTGGCCTCGCTTTCCCAAGGCCACGGGCCTTGTATCCATTGCCAGGAATCATTGTTTACATCAGAAAACATGGTCAACGGACCGTATTTTTCTTCAAATTCATGTGTGCATTTCATATAGTTATCGCGTTGACGGTTAAAATAGTCGAGGGCTTTCCGGCAATTTGGATGTCCGTCCAAATATAAGCCAGCTTCGATCATGGCAAATCCGTGCTGCTGTACTTTGCGAAGCATTCTGGAACGTCCGTTACAATTCATATTACCCATTTCTGCGACCTCCCTGGCATTTCGGTCCAAAGAAAGGTTTGTCAAGTTCTTTAAAAATTGTTCCTTGCATAAATCCTTCCTCTTCATTGTAAAGATTTTGCCAGAATTGTTCCGGGGAATAAACCATTGCAAGCTATACTCCGTTTGTAATGGTTTCATTTTCAGGTTCATATGGGCAGGATGGGGCTTCCTGATGCTCCATTGTCGGTACGGCACAGTTTTGCTGCATCATGCGCTCCAAAATGGACGGATCCAGACGATCGCGCGGTGTGCCGTAGTTGTTCGCATTCATTCTATACATATCGTATTTTACGAAACCTTTCGTTGTTGGTATTGAGCATAAGCTCACTATAATTTTATGCATTTTAGAGAATTCGGACATTTCTGCATAAAAATCTCCATATGGGAAAAAATTATCACAGAACATACTATCTATTTCAAGGAGAAAAACAATGAAAAATAAAATCCGATTGATTCTGGTTTCGATTTTAGTTCTGGCAATGACGCTTGGCGCTTCGGCCGCAATTGTTTCACCTGCGCTGAATATACTGGCAAAACAGCACGCAATGATTAAGAGCGGTTTGGTATACAGCGACATTTATTTTTCCGAGCAGGATTTCATGAAATGCCTTGGCTTGCCTTCGGTTTCTTCGGTGACGGTGTCCTCTTTGCCACAGTCATCGGACGGCACGCTGAAGCTTGGAACTTTGAATATCACAGAGGGGCAGTCGATTAAAAGTGAATATTTGTCCCTTTTGCGCTTTGTTCCCTCGAATGATCAAATTGAATATACCAGCTTTAATTTTGAGTATAACGGAACTGAGATTCCCTGTACGTTAAAGCTTTTGGATTCAATTAATTATGCGCCTGCTTTTGCTGGAGATGAAGAACGCATTTCAACCTATCGCAATGTTTCATATTTCGGTACGCTCGGCGCTGCCGATCCCGAAGGAGACCCTTTAGATTTTCAGGTCATTTCCTATCCGACAAAGGGAACGCTGACCATCACAGATTCGATGCGCGGAAGCTTTAAATATACGCCCGCCTCCGGATTTGTAGGTGATGACAAATTTGTCGTAGTGGTTCGGGATGCATATGGAAATTATTCATCTGCGCAGACCGTATCCGTCAATGTCAATAAAACATCGGTGAGCTTTACGGATACAAAGGGGCATTGGTGTGAAAATGCCGCGCTGTCACTCTATGAGGCCGGTATTGCGGACGCTATGCGTTATCAGAACGGACTGGTATTTTGCCCTGACGACAGCATGAGTCGTGAAGAATTTATCACTATGGTTATGAAAACTCTGGATATTCAGACGCTTACGGATACCGATACCTCTTTTGCCGACAATTATAAAATCAGCATTGAATACCGACCGTATATAGCCACCGCACAACGAATGGGTTATGTAAACGGAAGTGAA
The DNA here is from genome assembly GCA_958414825.1 of uncultured Eubacteriales bacterium. GTDB lineage: Bacteria > Bacillota > Clostridia > Oscillospirales > CAG-272 > UMGS902. The sequence goes on from CATYXQ010000027.1 coordinate 12,788, forward strand.
CAAGATGGTTTGGTTTATTTTAACCCGCAGGACAGTATTACCAAAGCCGAAGCTGCCGTGCTTATTAACAACATTTTGGAACTCGAAGAGGGAAGCGCGGTCAGTGTCTTTGCTGATGATTCTGTTATACCGGTATGGGCGCGCAGCGCCATTTATGCGCTGACCGGGGCAGGTGTATTCAACGGTGACGGCGCGGGTGTAATTGCACCGTCGGCTATTTTAAATCGAGCGCAGACTGTACAGATGCTTTATAATCTGACCGAAAAATAATTCGCAACCTAACACCCCGTTTAGCGTATGCTGATACGGGGTGTTAATTATGTATATTCATTATGACGGTAAAGAATATGAGAGAGTAGACGCTGCAGCGATTATAAAGGGTTCAGCGTCTTTCCCGAAAATCAACGGCCTTGTGCGGTTTTATCAAACGGATAACGGCGTGTACATTGTGACGTCGGTGACCGGTTTGCCAAAAGGCGGCGGCGCGTGTGATTCTCCGATTTTTGCTATGCATATCCACGATGGAGATTCCTGCGCTGAAAACGGCACGGAACCTTTTCCGTTTACCGGCACGCATTTCAACCCGAATGATTGTGCGCATCCGGAACATGCCGGCGATTTACCGCCGTTGTTTGGTTGCCACGGAATCGCGATGTCGGCAGTACTTACGGATCGTTTCACGGTTTCCGATATTTTGGGAAAAACGGTTGTAATTCATGAGCGCGCAGATGATTTCAAAAGACAGCCGTCGGGTGATTCTGGCGCAAAGATTGCCTGCGGTGTGATACAGTAAGCGCCTTTGCAGATAAAAACAGCGGGAGAAATTTTCTTAGAAAATTTCTCCCGCTGTTGCCGCTGCGTATAATCTTAAAAATTTTCGATTTCCGCCTGTGTCAGCATATGGATGCCGTTGCGTTTTAACAGTTCTTCTGCTTTTTCATTGTCGTTTACCCGCATGACAACATATGCGCTTTTGCCTGAAATCGTAACAAACGCATAGATATAGTCTACATTGATTTTATTTTCCGAAAGCAGGGCGAGTACATTGGCAAGCCCGCCCGGTTTATCCGGTATCTCGATTCCCAAAACTTGCGTTATGGTCACAACAAAATCACCGTTTCCGAGCGCGGCCTTGGCGCGCTCGGCGTCACTGACAACTACGCGTAAAATACCGAAATCCTGCGTATCCGATACGCTGATTGCACGTATATCAATGTTCGCAGCAGCAATGCGCTCTGTGATCTGATAGATGATTCCGGGAGAATTTTCGGCAAAAACCGAAAGCTGGCTGATCGTCATTCGGACTCACTCCTTAATTCTTAATAAGTATACCCAAGTTCAAAGGCTTTTTTGTTCATCGCAACAAATTTTGGCGCAACGGTTTTTTCAATTGCAGCGATCCATTTATCATAAGAAATATGAAAATATTTTGCCAGTCTCGCCATCAATACAATGTTTGTCGCTTTGGCGGAACCAGCCTGCTCGGCAAGCGCAAGCGCGTCGGTTGCATCTACATGTGCGCCGCTTGCTTTCATTTCTTCGAGAATTGAATCCGGATATTCCGCTTGACCGATAATAACAGGCATGGGGTCGATTTGCTGAGTATTGACTACAATCGTTCCATTCTTTTTCAGACAGGAGAGCCATCTGGCTGCTTCCAGCTTTTCAAAAGAAACGATAAAATCCGCTTCTCCGGTTTCGATTACAGGAGAATATACCTGCTTTCCAAAGCGAACATAGGTAACGACAGATCCGCCGCGCTGACTCATGCCGTGCACTTCGGATACTTTTACATCATATCCTTCATCTACGAGCAGTTGACCGAGCAGCTTACTGGCCAGCAAAGATCCCTGGCCGCCCACGCCGACAATCATAATGCTTTGCGTTTCCATTATACGCGCACCTCGCTTTCAATCGCGCCAAACGCGCAGAGTTGTTTGCATACATCACAGCCGATGCAAAGCGTTTTATCAATTTCCGCTTTTTTATTATGTATGCTGATTGCAGGACATCCGAGTTTCATACATTTTTTGCATCCCTTGCATTTATCAGGCGAAACATGGACCGGTGTTTTGGGTTTGACATATTTCAGCAAAACGCATGGACGGCGGGAAATAATAACCGAGGGTTCATTGGACGCAAGTTCTTCTTTTAAAACGCGTTCGCATGCGTCAAGATCATACGGATCTACAACGGTAACCCGGTGTATACCGATTGAGCGGCAGAGTGCTTCAAGGTCGATTTTTCCGGCCGGATCACCTTTAATATTGTAGCCGGTGGTCGGATTTTGCTGGTGTCCTGTCATACCGGTAATGGAATTGTCCAGGATAATTACGGTTGAATTGGAACCGTTATAGGCAATATTAATCAGTCCTGTTACACCGGAATGCATAAATGTAGAATCACCGATGACGCAGACCGCTTGTTTACCGTCCGACGGCTCCGCTTTATTAAAGCCGTGCAGTCCTGAGACCGAGGCACCCATGCAAAGCGTAGAATCCAAAGCGCAGAGCGGCGGCTGGGCGCCGAGCGTATAGCAACCGATGTCGCCGAGTACTGTAACATTGTTTTTTGCAAGCGTATAATACATGCCGCGATGCGGGCATCCTGCACACATAACCGGCGGACGTACCGGAATGTTCAAATCGGCGCTGAAGTGTTCTTTTTCGGGCAGTCCGAACGCTTTTGCAATCGTCGCCTGAGAAAATTCGCCGATACAGGAAAACATCTCTTTTCCGATGACGTCAAGTCCGATATTGCGGCAGTGGCTTTCAATAACGCCGTCCAGTTCTTCAATGACATACAGTTTTTTCACTTTTGCAGCAAAATCTTTCAGTCTGCGGACGGGCAGGGGATGGATAAGACCAAGCTTGAAAACGCTGACACTATCTCCAAATACTTCTTTTACATACTGATACGCAGTGCCGGAGGTAATAATACCGATGTCCTCTCCGCCCATTTCAATGCGATTGTACGGACAGCTTTCCGCAAATTCCGTCAGAGCGGCTGTACGCGCTTCAACAAGCGGATGGCGGCGCTTAGCATTGCCGGGCATCATAATATACTTTGCACCGTCTTTGATATAGGATTTTTTTGCAATATCCGTGCGCGCATCTGTTTCAACGATGCTTTGCGAGTGCGCGATGCGCGTACACATACGAAGCAAAATCGGCGTGTCAAATTTTTCAGACAGTTCAAACGCTTCTTTTGTAAAGAGCAAAGCTTCCGCCGAATTTGCGGGTTCGAGCATCGGTACTTTAGCTGCAATGGCGTAGTGGCGGGAGTCTTGTTCGTTTTGAGAAGAGTGCATACCCGGATCGTCTGCAACACAGATCACAAGACCGGCATTTACACCGGTATAGGAAAGCGTGAACAGCGGGTCTGCAGCGACATTCAGCCCTACGTGCTTCATAGCGCAGCAGCTTCTGGTACCCGCGAGAGATGCGCCGAATGCGACCTCCATCGCTACTTTTTCATTCGGCGCCCATTCACAGTATATTTCTTCATAATTTGCGGCAAATTCCGTAATCTCGGTGCTGGGAGTGCCCGGATAACTGGAGACGACGCCACAGCCCGCTTCATATAGTCCTCGTGCTACAGCGGCGTTGCCGATCAAAAGTTCTTTCAAAATAATTGCCTCCTTTGCTTTTCCGGTTGATACCGGATAAGATGAAAATTTTGCGGATTACTGCCTGATGTTTCGGCGGTTACGCTTCATTTCTGAGATCAAGAATTCGTTTTGCTTTCCCCTGAAAACGTTCCAGCGATTTGGGATGTACCAGCGTAACTTTGGTTTGCAGCCCTAATACGCTTTTTAGTTTTTCCTGAATTCCGCGGCGCAGCGCCTCCAGTTCTCCATAGCTTTCCAAAAGATTGCTGTCGATGAGTTCCACCTTGATCTCCAGCGTATCTTTGAAATTTTCACGGCGAACGATTAACTGATAATGAGGACCGATTTTATCTGTATTTATAAGAACGCTTTCGATCTGCGTCGGGAAAACATTAACGCCTTTAATAATCAGCATATCATCGGTACGCCCCATGGTTTTGGCCATTCGGGCATGTGTACGGCCGCAGGAACAGGGTTCATAGGAAATTCTGGTAATATCCTTTGTTCGGTAGCGAAGTACCGGCATACCGCGTTTGGAAAGTGTTGTGACGACGAGTTCTCCGACTTCGTTTTCGCCAAGCTGCTCGCCGGTTTCGCTGTTGATGATTTCCGGAAGAAAATGATCTTCTGCAAAATGCATACCGTTTCTGGCGATGCAGTCGCCGCTGACGCCGGGACCGCCGAGTTCGGTCATGCCGTAGTTGTCGGAAACATAGATGCTGAGATTTTTTTCGATTTGCGCCCGCATTTCAGGCGTGCAGGGTTCACTGCCGAGTATGCCGAGACGAAGTTTGTAATCGGATAAAGGATAGGCGCTTTCCTTGATAGCTTCGCTGAGATAAAGCGCATACGAGGGTGTAGCGACAAGTCCCGTTACGCCGAAGTCGCGCATCATCATCAATTGCTTTTCCGTATTGCCGGCGGATGCGGGAATCACGGTTGCACCGATTTTTTCAAGCCCGTAATGCAGGCCGAGCGCACCGGTAAACAGACCGTAACCGAATGAAATCTGAATAATATCGTCCGCTGATGCGCCGCCGGCAATCGCCACACGCGCGACGCAATCGCTCCATACATCGAGATCTTCCTTTGTGTATACGCCGACAGTCGGTTTGCCGGTAGTGCCTGAAGATGCATGTATACGCACCACCTGGTTCATCGGAACGGCATTCATGCCAAACGGATAGTTGTTGCGAAAATCGTCCTTTGTTGTGAACGGTATGTACTGAATGTCCGATAACTGTTTGATTTTATCGCCGTCAAAAACGCCGGCATCCGTAAGTCTGTCGTGATAAAATTGGGAATTGTTAAAACAATAGGCGACAATCTGTTTCAACTTCACAAGTTGCAGGGCTTCAAGCTCGGCGCGAGGCATTGTTTCGATTTCCGGCTGAAAATATTTCATTTTGCACTTCCTTTTTCGCTATGCTTTATTCTTCTGTATGATAACATTCAAAAATTTTGGATGCATATTCGGTGGAGGCTTTGGTGGCGGACAGCATGCTGACGATCGGTACTTCGATTAAACCGACGATCATAGCGATAGTACCCCAGTTAATTGGGGACGCAAGATTAAAGTTCAGGCCAAACACCGTAAAACTGGCAGCAGAACGCGTCAGTTCCGGAAAAATGTCGAGGTTAAATAAAATCATGCTGACAACCGTTATCAATACACCTGAACACAAACTGACCCATACAGCCGCTTTGGTAACTTTTTTAGAAAAAAGTCCATATAGAAACGGCGCCAAGAATGAACCGGCCAGTGTCCCCCAGGAAATACTCATAAGGGCGGATATATTGATGCCGATATCGTTCAGCCGCTGCTTATCGACGGCGATCCAAACCGAGATCAGCAAAAATACGATAATTAAGATTCGCATGGTCAACACCTGTTTTTTTTGCGACATGCCTTTTTTCATGCACGGCTTGATCAGGTCGATTGTCATTGTGGAACTGGATGACAGAACCAGTCCGGCCAGTGTGCTCATAGACGCAGACAAAACCAATACGATAACCAATCCCAAAAGAATTTCGGGTATCGCGCTTTCCAGAATGGCGGGTACAATACTGTCAAAGTTCGGCTCTCCGTTTGCCACCGTATGGATCAAAGTTTTACCGTTTTCCGCCGCATCGGTTGTGCAGTATAGGCGGCCGAGTCCGCCCAAAAAATAGGAACCGCCCGCAACAATCACTGCAAACAATGTAGAAATCAGAGATCCGCGCCGAACAGCGGCTTTATCCTTAATGGCATAAAATTTCTGCACCATTTGAGGAAGCCCCCAGGTACCAAGCGAGGTCAGGATAACAACGCCGATAAGATTCAGCGGATCGGGGCCGAGAATAGAAGTATATGTACCGTATGCCGAGCCTGAATCAATCTGTCCGAGTTGCGAAATTACATTGCCGAGTCCGCCTTGCGTATTCACCGCACAGATAACGACGGCGGCAATACCGATCAGCATAACGATCCCCTGTAGAAAATCATTTACTGCAGTAGCCATATATCCGCCGAGAATGACATAAACCGCAGTAAACGCAGCCATGATTACAATCCAAACAGAATAGGGTATCCCCGGAAATGCCGACGCAAACAATGTGGACAGTCCGTTGTAAACAGACGCCGTGTAGGGGATTAAAAATAAAAATACGATAAGCGCGGATGCTGTTTTAAGTGCTTTTGAATTATATCGTTTTTCAAAAAACTCCGGCATGGTAGAGACGCCGAGATACTTTGTCATCACACGGGTTCGGTTGCCGAGAACCACCCAGGCAAGCAGAGAGCCGAGCAGTGCATTCCCGATGCCGATCCAAGTAGAGGAAAGACCATAATTCCAGCCGAACTGTCCAGCATAGCCAATGAAGATGACCGCGCTGAAATAGGATGTACCATAAGCAAAAGCAGTCATCCAGGGGCCGAGCGCGCGGCCACCGAGAACGAACCCGTTAACATCAGCAGTACTTTTGCGCGTTAAAACGCCGATTAGAATCATAGCGGCGGCAAAGACAATGAGTACAATGATTTTTACAAGCATAGAAGTCCCCCAAAGTTAGCAGCAGATAAAATGCGGCAAATCAGCGCAGTTTTTGCATGGATCGACGGTGCTGCAAATTTTCTAACCCTTACATTGTATCAGAGATAATGAAGCGGGTCAAGACAGCTTTGTGAAAAATGTTAAAAAATATAGTAGTTTATCGATTTTAAAATGAAATTACAGCTTCGCACTCTCGCATAACAGCGCTTTACCGCGTATGGTAATATCGGCAATATCTCCGATAATTTCATTGCTGACCGCATACGGATAAGACGGCGAGAGAGGAGAGTCGGTCAGCGGATATTTACATCCGGCCAGCGTTACAACAGAGGGAAGCAATGCAAAAACCGAAAAATATCCGTTATTTTGCTTAAGTTTCACAGTTTCATCCGCGATGATTCGCACCGTGTTTTCTCCGTCAGTTAAACGTGCTTTTATTCCGTTTTCACGCAGATAGTCCAGATAAAAAACATTGGAAAAAAGGTGATCGATCCGTCCGCCTGTGCCGCCGAGAATCAAAATTTCGTTTGCCCCGCGCTTAATTGCAGTCATGCAGGCGAGCATGGTATCGGTTTCGTCTTTTTGCGCGGGCGCCTGGATAATCGGTACATCATCCGGTAGCGGCTCATCGAGCGAGTCAAAATCGCCGATTAGAATATCCGGGAAAATTCCGAGCTTTCGTGCGGTTAAGTAACCGCTGTCTGCGGCGATTTTCAGAAAAAAACGGTCTGTATCCAATACAAAGCGCTCGGTGTTGCAGTATCCGCCGGTAATGATCAGTGCTTGTTTCATTTTATCCCTTTCTTAATTTGACAATTTGAAATTAAAGGATAGACTTGGAGCAGATTGCATTTTTCAATTTGTATATCATCAATTTTTCAAAACACAGCATAAATTTATTTTAGCATATTTGCAGTGAAATTTCAAGAAAGCATGTCGATTTATAGAAATTTACAACATTGCTTTTTTACACTGTTTGTGCTATATTATTCCAAAAGGCGGTGAACAAAATGGCGGACGTAGTGATTCTTGCGCTGAATTCCGGTTATGTACATTCTGCGCTCGCTCCCCGGTATTTAAAGGCTGCAATCAGCGATCTTCCGCTTTTGTGTGAAATCGCGGAACACACTGTCAATGAATCCGTATATGCGGTCGCAGAGGACATTATAAAACGATCGCCGCGTCTGCTCGCCGTCAGCGTATACATATGGAATATTCAAACGGTCTATAAACTGGCAGCGCTTGTGAAAGAAAAACTGCCGAATGTGATTTTGGCGCTTGGAGGTCCCGAGGTCAGCTATAACGCAGTCGATGTACTCAAACATGCGTCGGAAATTGATTGTGTGATTTGCGGCGAGGGGGAAATCCCCTTTCGCTTGCTCTGTGATAAAATGGTTTTGGGAAATATTTCTCCGATTTCGGGAATTGCATACCGTCGAGACGGGTGTATCGTTGCGGCTGATCCTTTTGTCGGTTCCGGTACGCCAGTCAGTCCGTATACGGACGAATATCTGGCGACGCTGAAAGACCGTATCGCTTATTTTGAGAGCAGTCGCGGCTGTCCGTATGCTTGCGCCTATTGCTTGTCCGGACGCTGCGACGGAATGCGCTTTTTTGACGACGAGTTTGTATATAAAAATTTGATACGGCTGGCAACCAGCGGCGCAAAAGTTATAAAATTTGTAGATCGCACTTTCAATGCTGACAGGAAACGCGCATACAAATTGTTTTCATATTTAATAAATGGATGCGGAAAAATTTTTCCGAGCGGCGTCTGTTTTCATTTTGAACTTTCCGGAGATCTTCTGGATGATGAGACAATTGCATTGCTTTGCTCTGCGCCGCAGGGACTTTTTCAGTTTGAGATCGGGATTCAAAGTTTTCATCCGGAAACAATTCGCGCTATCCAGCGTGCGACAAACAGTTCTGTTCTCAAACAGCGCATTTCCCAGCTTACTGCTTGTGGGCGCGCGCATATCCACGTGGATCTGATCGCAGGACTGCCATATGAGGATTTTGCGCATTTCCGTGACAGTTTTAATCAGGCGTATGCACTCGGTGCAGACATGCTCCAGCTTGGATTTTTAAAAATCCTGCATGGTACCGAACTGGAAGCGCGTGCTTCTGAATATGGACTTTGTTACACGGATGCGCCGCCCTATGAGGTGACTGAAACGCCGTGGTTGTCCGCGTCAGATATCGGTCGCTTGAAAACTGTAGAGCGCGCAGTTGACCGTCTGCACAACAGCGGTCGGTTTCGGCGCACACTTGCTTTGTGTACTTTACTTTGGACGTCGCCGTTTGATTTCTTTCTGGCAGCGGGTCAGTGCTTTTCCAAGTCAGAGGGATTGGATGCATTGACGAACCACCTGTTTGATTTTTTGTGCCAAGCGCTTCCTGAACAAGCTGAAGAAATTCGCGATGCGCTTGTTTGCGATCGGTTGGCAACCAACTCTTCGCGCGGTTTGCCTCATGCTCTATATCGCCCGGATTCTAATCTGGGCGTGATCCGTGCGCAATTAAACCGTGCGGTCGAAACAGCTGAGCATCCCGGTGTACGGCGGAATATCGCTGTTTTGTATAATAGCAATCAGGCGGTATTTGCTGATTATTCAGCCGATCGATTTGACGGCCGCGAATATATACTATCTTTTGTTTCATTATCGGGAGGGGGATCGTTATGAAAAAAATTACTTTGCGAAAACTGGTCGCCGCAGCGTTGTTTGCAGCACTGGCATGTGTAGCTACGCTCGTTATCCAGGTGCCGTCGCCGATCGGCGGGTATCTGAATCTCGGAGACTGCGTTGTGTTGCTGTGCGGTTGGCTGCTCGGGCCGATCTACGGTCCGATTGCTGCCGGTTTAGGGCCGGCACTGGCAGATGTGATTTCGAGTTATGTTGTTTATGCGCCTGCGACTTTTGTTATCAAGGCATTGATGGCGCTGGGTGCCTATTTCATCGGGAAAATGTTTGTTCGTTCACGTCATATTGCATCTTTCGTAAGCGGCGTATGTGCCGAGGCGATTATGGTACTTGGCTATTTTGCATTTGAAGCGATATTTTTGCAATTGGGATGGGGCGCTGCCGCCGGCATTGTCAGCAATATAATTCAGGGGATCGTCGGTGTGATATGCGCTTTTTTGCTGAAAGAGATTATAGATCGAAAGAAGCTATGGAAATATTGAAAAAATATATATTTTTTGATTTGGACGGAACGCTGACGGATCCGGCGCTGGGCATCACCAATTCTATTATGTACGCTTTAGAACAGTTTGGTATCCGGACGAAACGCCGTGAGGAACTGTATAAATTTATCGGTCCTCCGCTTTTGGATTCTTTTATGGAAGCATATGGTTTTTCCCGGGAGCGCGCCGAAGAAGCGCTGAAAAATTATCGAATTTATTTTGAACAAACGGGTATTTTTGAAAACAGGATATATGACAATATTCCGGAACTGTTGTCCTCGCTTCAAACTGCCGGTGCACGTTTGGTTTTGGCGACCTCCAAGCCAGAGATTTTTGCCCGCCGTATTTTGGATCATTTTAACTTGGCGACCTATTTTTATCGGATCGGCGGCGCGGATATGGCGGGGGTTCGTGTGACGAAAAAAGCGGTGATCGGATATATGCTTGCAGGACTGGATGACGCCGTATCTGCAAATTGTATTATGGTGGGAGATCGAAAATATGATGTAGTCGGCGCTGCGTCTTTTCAGATCGATACCGTTGGCGTATCCTATGGATACGGCAGCCGGGATGAACTTACGAGGGCGGGGGCAAAATATATTGCGGACAGCGTTTCAGAACTAAAAGAGATTCTTTTTCATTTAGATAAATGCTGAAAAAATACAGCTTTCTAACGGAGAAATGCTTATCGTACTACCGTGCTGCGTTTTGTGCGACGATTCGACGTTTAATTTGTATTTTACGGTATAACGGCGACAGGCGTCATTTTATGATGTCCGTCGCCGTTATACCGTTATATAATGTTTTGCCTCAAAAACTTTCCAGCAACTTTTCGAGCGCGCTCTTTTCGATACGAGATACGTAAGAGCGTGAGATTCCGAGAAGTTTTGCCACATCGCGCTGTGTAAGCGCTGGTTTATTGTTAAGTCCATATCGCAAAATCAAAATTTTTTGTTCCCGCTCGCTTAGTTTTTCCTGAATCAACATCAACGCCTTTTGCGTATGCAGTTTCCGATCAATATCTTCCGCGATGGTATCCTCGCAGCAAATAATGTCTTGATAAGTAAGAGGATTGCCGTCTCTGTCGATATCGATTGTTTCATTGATGGATACTTCGCAGGAAAGCTTCTTTTGTGAGCGAAAATACATCAAAATTTCATTTTGTATACATTTGGCACCGTATGTTGCAAATCGCGCGCCGTTTTCAAAATCAAATGAGTCAATAGCTTTAATCAGCCCGATGCTCCCGATCGAAATCAGGTCATCCTGGTTCTTGCTTGAAAAATAATATTTACGGACGATGTGCGCTACAAGCCGTAGATTGTGCTCGATCAGTGTAGCACGCGCATGTTCGTCGCCGTTCTTCATTTTTATAAACAATTCCTTTTCGGTTTTGGCGGGAAGAGGAGCAGGGAAATTTTGTCCGCCGGATAGACCGAGGATGAGATAGACAAGTCCCATGGCCAAAGAGGATATTGAAGAAAACATGGCTTTTTCCTTTCAAAATATAGTTATTAAATATATATGAAAAGAAAAAACATGTCTACGACCTTTGCAGCCTGTCTGTTCATAAAAAGAATTAAAATTTGTTTTGATCAGCTTGTATATGAAAGAAATCAATAGAAAACAGAAGAAAATGAAAGGTTATGTTGTCTTAAATTAAATTTTTGAGCTTTTTTAGAAAAAATGCTTGACAGTATATCCCTACTATGCTATAATACCCGATGTTCGACAGGATCGTTATTTTTCTATTTGTTTAATGGAGGATTTTCAATGTCTACTTATATGGCAAAAAAAGAAGCCGTTGAACGGAAATGGTATGTACTTGATGCAGCCGGAAAACCGCTTGGCAAAACAGCGGCGGCGGCGGCTACTATTCTTCGCGGCAAACACAGACCCGAGTTTACACCTCATGTGGACTGCGGAGAATTTGTAATTATTATCAATGCATCCAAGGCTGTTCTTACCGGTAAAAAGATGGATCAAAAGTGTTATCGGCATCATTCCGGTTATATCGGCGGTTTGAAAGAAGTGCAGTATCGTACATTGATGGCAACAAAGCCGGAACTGGCTATGGAACTCGCAGTGAAGGGCATGTTGCCGCACAATTCGATCGGTGCCGCTTCATTTACTCGTCTTAAGGTGTATGCGGGAGATGTGCATAAGCACGAGGCGCAGCAACCGACTCCCTATGCGTTTAACTGAAGAAAGGATGGCTAAATAATTATGTATACAAGTGCAAAGCCTTATTTTTACGGCACCGGCAGAAGAAAAAAATCCGTTGCCCGCGTTCGTATTTATCCCGGCAGTGGCGCAATTACTGTAAACGGACGTGATATAGATGATTATTTCGGTTTGGATACGCTGCATCTGATCGTGAATCAGCCGTTCGGCGTTACCGGTACTGAGGGGAAATTTGATATTGTCGCCAACGTAAAGGGCGGCGGTATGTCCGGTCAAGCCGGCGCAATTCGCCATGGACTTGCCCGTGCATTGTTGACTGTAGATGAAAATTATAGAGTTGCGCTTAAAAAAGCTGGGTTCCTTACACGTGATCCCCGCATGAAAGAGAGAAAGAAGTACGGCCTCAAGGCTGCCCGTCGCGCTCCGCAGTTCAGCAAGCGCTAAACTTTAT
>CATYXQ010000028.1 GCA_958414825.1 uncultured Eubacteriales bacterium
CGTTTCAGGTAGTCTTCTTCTCCGAACAGCAGATAGGCGCCGCAGGGCGCTTTTGCTTCCTTTTTGATATCGATAGCAGCCATGTTGACCTCAGTTCAAAATTGAAAGTTTCAGATTGGTTTTCTCGGTCAGCACACCGCCCATTTCGATCAGATATTCTGCGGTGAGCGTACCGCCGTCAAATGTAATGGCATTGTTCATTTGCAGGGTATTGACACAAAGTTCAATCGGAAAATAGGGTGTTTCATAAACACAGAAATGCCGCCGTCCCGCCTCAAAGACAAGCGCGGTCGAAACCTCGCCCTCTCGAAGCAGGCTGACAAGCGCGGGAGTCTTCTTGTTAAAACAGATGCGGGTCGTAGATCCCCCCATACCGGTAATTTCGGATTCATCGTATTGAATTTCAATGCTGTTATCCTGATCGGAGACGATGCAGTCGGTGGTCAGCGTGGTGGTTTCGGCGGATTGCACCGAGCCGTCTGACGCGCGTTCACGGTCATCAAGCACGGAACTACTGTCTGCGTCGTATTGCAGAATGGTAGATATAATTTCGGCTTTGGCTGTTCGTTTTTTGATTTCTGACATTTTTTGTTCCTCGCTTATTCTTCAGGTTAAATATAGCATATGTCCGCCTGAAAGTCAATTGCCGCTCGATTTCTCATAATTTGCCTTGTGTGGCCGCCGCTGTTTTGTACGACACTACATATGATAACCGTTTCATCCTGTCTATGGAATTTGCGGTGCGTTTAAGAGATCAAACGGTGAATTTGGATTTGGAGGTGCATGTATGAAAAAATTTTGTGTGGTCTTGCTTTTGTCCGCGGCGCTCTGCGTCGGCGCCCGCGCTGCGGTTCCTCGGGAATATCTTGCAAAAGCGATTGCGGTCGGTACGTCGGGAGAGCCGTTTGTGGTCAAGGTCGCCTATGGCGAAATGCTGATGCGTCGTATAGACAGCGAACTTTTCCCCGATACTTTGCCGGCGCTGGTTTACGCAATGGAACAGAGCGACGCCGTTCGGCGCGCGTTGCCTGGAGACGCCGATTGGTGCGCGGCGGATATTGCGATTCAAAATCTTGAATTCGGCGGCGGAGCGCTGTATTGTGCAAAATGGAAAGACGTAGAAAACACGCCGCTTTCCATGCGAAGCGGCGTGCGTTTCTACGATTGGTTTTTCTATTCCTGAGATGAATTTTCTTCAGCCGGTTCCATATAGATCCGGCGGCGCAGGACATTGGCTTCGGTAATCCGAATGCGTATCGGCTGTCCGAGACGATATACCGTTTTGCCGCGGCCAAGCGTCCGCGCATTTTCATCAAAGGAAAAGCCCTCGCCTATCCTTTCGATCGGAATTAGTCCTTCACATGTGTTTTCCAGTTCGCAGAAAAGGCCGAACGGCGTTACGGAACTGACAACGGCGTCAAAGACATTGCCGACTTCTTTTTGCATGTAGATGACTTTATACAAGTCCTCGATGTCCCGCTCGGCGGTCATGGCGCGCAGTTCGTTGTCGCTGGAGGCTTCGGCGCTGATCTTGGCAAAGCGCGCATATTTTGAGACTGCGGCGTTCGCGCCGTTTGTCATGGCATATTTTAAGATTCGGTGAATCGAGAGATCCGGATAACGGCGAATCGGAGAAGTGAAGTGGCAGTAAAAGGCAAGTCCGAGGCCGAAATGATCGGCGCGTTTTTCGCTGTATTTTGCTTTCATTTGCGCACGTAGCGTCACTCTGGAAACGACGCGCTCGATTCCTTTTTCGGTCGCCTCACGCAAAATGGGGGCGAATGCGGCGGTAGTCAGCTTTTTTTGCCGCAGAGGAAGAATGGACAGCCCCGCATTGTGTATGAAATTTTTATATGCGGTCAGTTTTTCCTCATCCGGCGCCTCGTGGATACGGAATACGCAGGGAAGCTGATGCGCGCACATATAACGCGCGACCGCTTCGTTCGCTGTGAGCATAAATTGCTCGATCAGACGTTCCGCGTCCCCGCGTTCGCGCCGTATGATGTCAACAGGTATCCCTTGTTCGTTCAAAACGAATTTGGCCTCGGCGCTTTCCAGTTCCAGCACACCGCGTATGTCGGCGCGGTGCGCCAGTATTTTATAGAGCGGAACCATAGACAAGAGTTGTTTGTAGACCGGCTTGTATTTTTCGTAATAGGGAGACTGCGTGTGATTTTTGAAAAGATCGTTTACTTCGCTGTAGATACCGTGTACTTTTGATCGTATAATCGTGTTTTCAATCTGACAGTCCGTAATTGCGCCGGCGTGATCCAGTGTAATTAGAGCGCTGAGCGCGTATTTGTCTGTGTCTGCGTCGAGCGAACATACGCCGTTTGACAGGCATTCGGGCAGCATCGGCACGACTTTATCGGTGAAATAAACGCTCGTTCCGCGGGCAAACGCTTCTTTGTCCACAGGCGTTCCGTATCGTACATAGTGGGATACGTCTGCAATATGCACGCCGAGCCTGTATCCGTCGCGCGTAACTTCCAGAGAAATCGCGTCGTCCAAATCTTTGGCGTCCGCGCCGTCAATGGTAAAGATTACGCTGTCGCGCAGATCCAGCCGCCCGTTTTCGGAAAGCGGCTGCGCGGCGGCCTTTTCCGCGGTGCGGAGTACCTCTTCGGAGAATACGGTGCGAATGCCGTGTTCCAGCAGTACGGATTCATAGTTGGCGCCGAGAGAGTCCGCCGGGCCGAGCACACGGAGAATTTCCCCTTTCGGCATACGCGCGCCGTCGCCGTAATCAGTCAGGCGGCAGAGTACCTTGTCTCCGTCGCGGGCGTCGGTATATTCGGCGACTTTTACGTCGAAACAAAGACGCGGATTGTCGGGGCGTACACGATAGATCGGATTTCCGCGTTTTGTGCGTCCGCATTCAAGGTAAGTGCCGCAAAAGGTTTCAATTCCGCGTTGCTTAATTTCAACCACAACGCCTTCGGCGTGGTATTTACGGTCGGGCTTTGAAGTTAGATCGCGTTTTTTTACATGTATGACCACACGGTCGCCGCTTAAAGCGCCGCCGCAGTTTTTGGCAGGAATGAAGATGTCGTCGGTTAAATGGAATCGGTCATCGGCTTTTACAAAGCCAAATCCGCGCTCACTTGCCGAAAAAATGCCCTCAATGACCGCCGTGTGTGCGCTGAGCGCTGTTTTACGGCTTTGATTTTCCAAAATATGACGGATGCCGGTGCGTTTGTGCTCGACTCGTTTTTTTGAAGAGCGGGGAAAACTTTTTTTTGAATTCTTTTTTCGCATGAAACGAAATTACCTCGTTTGAGTGTGGCAACGCCACTTTTTTATTTTGGGTTTTGGATATGATGTCTTTTAAAAGATGCATTTTGGAAGCGACTGTTCTATGGTCATGACGTGAATATCGGTTATAATAAAGGAATCCGCTTTTTAGTATAAACCAAAAGCGGATTCTGTAAACTTATGATTTAATTTATTCAGCTTCAGCCGAAGTCGTGGTGCTGTCGGTAGCTTCCGTGGTGGTTTCATGGTCGTGCTCATCCTCGTCCTCAGCGGCGGTTGTTACAAGACCTTCATAGCCCTCCGCGCCGGCAAGACCGAAATCCACATTTGCGTTATAATTGACGTCGGGCTGGATAGCGTACATGGCGATAACGATCACAACAAAAACGACGGCAACCGCAGTGGTAGCGGTTGAAAGCATCTTATCTATTGCTTTGCCTTTGGTTTTTCCGAAAAATGTTTCTGCGCCGCCGGCAATCGTACCGGAAAGGTTTTTTGCTTTACCGTGCTGCATCAATACGGCAATCACAAGAAAAACCGCGCAGATCAAAAGAATGATTCCCAATATCAGTTCAAAAGTACCCATGTCAGAGCTATCCTCCAAAATTTCAACGAAATTCATCTTAATCGAATTATGCGGATGTACAAGCATATGCTTGCAACGCAAAATACATTTTAGCATATGGCGCGCTAAAAAGCAATACAAATTTTAAAATTCTGCCAAAATATATTTTTAATACATAAACTTCTGAAACAAAACGGTGTTTTTTTTGTATTGCTATATTGATATTGATATGCTACTATAATATATAAATATAGTATTTGCAGGCGGAGCGGTGGAATGAAAGAGCAGTTCAGAAATCCGATTACTGAGAGCGGTCCGGATCCATTTGTTGTTTTGTTTGAAGAGAAATATTATTATGTGTACAGCGCGGAAGGCGGTTTGTATGTCAGTTGTGCGGAAAATATTCATAAGCTGAAACGAGACGGCAGAAATGTGTTTACACCGCCGGAGGGCACTATGTATTCAAAGGAATACTGGGCGCCTGAAATTCATCTGATCGACGGCAAATGGTATCTGTATGTCGCCGCGGATGACGGACAAAATGCAAATCATCGGATGTATGTGCTTGAATCGGAAAACGGACGGCCGGACGGCAGCTACAAAATGCTCGGGAAAATCAGCGATCCGTCGGATTGCTGGGCGATCGACGGTACGGTAATGCACTACGGCGGTCGGCTTTATTTTGTTTGGTCTGGATGGGAACATGCCGGTGACGCTATGCAGAATCTTTATATTGCGCCCATGTCCTCGCCGACTGAAATGTCTGGTATGCGTGTGCGTATCTCTACGCCGGAATATGACTGGGAATGCCGCGGCGCGGGACCGACCGGAACCGGAAAAGAACTTCCCAAAGTGAACGAGGGGCCGCAGATTCTTTATAAAGGCGATACGGTACATATTATCTATTCTGCAAGTGGAAGTTGGTGCAGGCATTATTGTCTCGGACGCTTGACATTTCGCGGAGGTGATCCGCTGGATCTGAAGTGCTGGAAAAAATATGAGGACGCGGTATTCAGCGAAAATGAGGGCGCTTACGGCCCCGGACATTGTTCGTTTACAAAGAGTGTGGATGGTAGCGAGGACTTCATCGTTTACCATGCGCGCCCTGATGCTTCGGGCGGCTGGAGGGGACGCGGTATGCGTGCGCAGCCGTTTACTTGGGACGGGGATGTTCCGGTTTTCGGACGTCCGGCTACACCGGATGAATGGGTACAGATCCCCGTTTGATGGGCATTGGCATGATTATAAAGAAAATAAATTTAATATAAGAGGGTAAGATTTTGAAGTACATACTGGAAAATGAACAACTGAAAGTCGCGGTGGCTACAAAGGGAGCCGAGCTTCAGAGCCTGTATTCCAAACCGCTGGAAAAAGAGTTTTTGTGGCAGCCCGGCGCGGAGATATGGAATGCGCATTCGATTCTTTTGTTCCCGACTCCGGGACGCATTGCGCATGACCGCACGATCATCGGAGGCAAGGAATATCCGGCCACGATGCACGGCTTTGCCAAGGATATGGAATTCACGGCTGCTGAGGCGACGAATACCCGTCTTGTTTTGGAACTGGCGGCAAATGAGGAGACGCGCTTTTTCCTTCCGTATGCATTTTTGTTCCGTGTGATTTTTGAACTGAAAGGCGAACTTTTAGAGCAGCGTCTTGAGGTTGTCAATCAGGATAAGCAGACCATTTATTTTTCGCTCGGCGCACATCCCGGGTTCTACTGCCCGATTGATTTGTCCGAGAGCGGCGACGATTATGTGCTTCGGTTTGACCGCCCGCAGGAGATCGATCTTTTGGAGAGTGAGGAGGGCACCCGCCTTTTGACCGGCAAAAAGACGCCGTTTACTAAGGGCGGCACCGATATTTTCGTCGGCGAGCATTTCTTTGACAACGGACCGATGCTGTACGGTAATGTCAAGGCGGATACAATCACGCTTCTTTCCAAAAAATCGGGGCGCTTTGTTGAGATGGGCATTCGCGATTTCCCGTATATGTGCCTTTGGGGCGTTGGCGCTAAAATGCAGATTCTCTGCATTGAGCCTTGGTGTGGTATGAGCGATCTCACAAATACGGATCACGTTTGGGAAACCAAGCTGGGAATCGAGAAAGCGGAAGTGGGCGAAACCTTTGTCCGCACGCTGACCTATCGTGTCGGTTGAAAAAAGTATTGCATTTTAAAAAAGAATGTGGTATAACTAAAAGCAAGATGTCTCCTGCTCTCGGCGGAGACGCTGGCTTTTTTCGGTGACGGAGCAGTCTATCGAAGCGCCCTTGAAAAAGGGCAGTCTCTTAGAAAATACCGAAGAATAAAGGCGCTGATGAAGTTTGCCGTGTCCGATAAAACGTATACAGAGAGAACCGTTTTAGCTGTAAGCGGTTTTGCGTTTGGACATGTGCGTTTCGCTTCGGAGCCGACAGGGTGAAATAAAGTAGCTCGGTTCGGGTGCTCCCGTTACAGAGCGGTAAAGTGTCGGCTTTATGTCGGAATGCGGGTGGTACCGCGGATATTGGTCAAAATGTCCGTCCCAGCGATTGGGGCGGACTTTTTTCGTTGTTCAAATTTTATAGTATATAGGAAATAGGAGGCGTTTTGAATTTGAAAGAAATGCTGGAAAAAATCAAAGCCGAAGCGGCGGCGAAACTTGAGGCGGCCAATGCCGACCTTGAAGCGATTCGTGTGCAGTATCTCGGAAAAAAGGGGGAACTGACCGGTGTTCTGCGCGGCATGGGGGCGCTCAGCGCGGAGGAGCGTCCGAAAATCGGCCAGTTGGCAAATGAAGTGCGCGCATATATCGAACAGCGCATTGAGGAGCGGCGCGTAGCGCAGGAAGCGTCGGCATTGCAGCGGCGGCTTGCGGGTGAGACGGTGGACGTTACCATGCCGGTAAAACCGATGGAGCACGGTGTGCGTCATCCGCTTTCGATTGTACAGTCCGAGCTTGAAGATATTTTTATCGGTCTCGGCTTTGAAATTGCGGAGGGGCCGGAGGTTGAGTATGATTATTACAATTTCCAGGCGCTGAATATTCCCGAAAATCACCCGGCGCGGGATACGCAGGATACGTTCTATATAACGGATAAAATTCTGCTTCGTTCTCAAACTTCGCCCGTGCAGGTACGCACGATGGAGAAAAAGCGTCCTCCGATTCGCGTGATTTCACCCGGACGTGTATATCGTTCGGACGCTGTGGACGCCACGCATTCGCCGCTTTTCCATCAGCTTGAGGGGCTTGTGGTGGATAAGGGTGTTACCATGGGAGATTTGAAAGGGACGCTTGAACTGTTTGCGAAAAAGATGTTCGGCGAAGATACAAAAATCCGTTTCCGCCCGCATCATTTCCCGTTCACCGAACCTTCGGCGGAGGTGGATGTCTCCTGCTTTGTCTGCGGCGGGAAGGGATGCGCGCTTTGCAAGGGAGAGGGATGGATCGAGATTCTTGGCGCGGGCATGGTGCATCCCAATGTACTGCGCGGCTGTGACATTGATCCGGATGAATACAGCGGCTTTGCTTTCGGTATGGGAATCGAGCGCATTGTGATGCGCAAATACAATATTAATGACATGAGATTGCTTTATGAGAACGATGTTCGGTTCTTAGAGCAGTTCAGATAAGGAGGACGGACAGATGAATCTTTCAAGAAAATGGCTGTCTGACTTTGTCGATGTCCGGGACATATCAAATAAGGAGTACTGCGACCGCATGACGGCCACCGGTTCCAAGGTAGAGGGCGTTACGGTATTCGGGGATGACATTGACAATGTGGTCGTCGGCAAAATCCTGAAAATTTCAAAACATGAAAATTCCGATCATTTGCAGATTTGTTCGGTCGATGTCGGAGAATCGGCGCCCGTACAAATTGTAACCGGCGCACAGAATATTTTTGAGGGCGCGGTGATTCCGGTCGCCAAGGCAAACTCGCATTTGCCGGGCGGCGTTACGATTAAACCAGGCAAGCTGCGCGGGGTGGAGTCAAACGGTATGCTCTGTTCCATCGGCGAACTTGGATTGACGTTGCATGACATGCCGGACGCCGTCGAGGACGGTATCTGTATTTTAAATGACTCGTTTGGGGAGATGATTGGCCGGGATATTCGGGATGCACTGATGCTTGCGGATGATGTTGTGGAGTTTGAAATCACGCCTAACCGTCCGGACTGCCTGTCTGTGATCGGTCTTGCCCGCGAGACAGCCGCTTCGTTTGATCGTCCGGCGCATATTCCCGAGCCGAAAGTGCAGGAGGCGGGCGGCAGCGTTGATACGTATATCAAGGTGAAAATCGACGCGCCCGAACTTTGTCCTCGTTATACGGCTCGCGTGGTGCGCAATGTAAAAATTGCTCCCTCTCCGCTTTGGCTGCGGATGCGTCTGCGGGCGGCCGGCGTTCGTCCGATCAACAATATCGTTGATATTACCAATTATGTTATGCTGGAATACGGCCAGCCGATGCATGCGTTCGACTATGCCTGCATAGACGGCAGCGCGATTACTGTACGCCGAGCCGGAAAGGGTGAAGCGTTCCGTTCGCTGGATGGGAAGGATCATACGCTTGAGGACGGAATGCTGGTTATTGCGGATAATTGCAAAGCGGTTGCGCTTGCCGGCGTGATGGGCGGCGAAAATTCGGAGATTACGCCCGATACCAGAACCGTTGTGTTTGAATCAGCCTGCTTCAGCGGCCCGTCTGTCCGTGTCACTTCCAGAAAACTCGGTATGCGCACGGAGTCTTCCGGTCGCTTTGAAAAGGGACTTGACCGCGAAAATACCTATCCTGCGCTGGAGCGCGCCTGCGAACTTGTGAATTTGCTCGGCGCCGGCGAAGTGGTCAGCGGTGTGGTAGATGTATATCCAGGCAAGCGGGAACGTACAATACTCAAACTTGAGCCGGAGCGCATCAATCGTTTTCTCGGCATTAATGTCAGCGGCGAGTATATGCGGCAGGTGCTGACCAGCCTCTATTTTAAAGTGAACGGCGACCGCGTTGAAGTTCCGTCTTTTCGTGAGGATGTGGCCTGCATGAATGACCTTGCAGAAGAGGTTGTGCGGATTTACGGCTACAACGAGATTTGCTCCACGGGGATTTCGGGCAACATGACGCAGGGGCAGCGCAATGCGCCGCAGTGTTTTGAATACGGCCTGCACAGCGTGCTTTGCGGTATGGGACTTAATGAGATCAATACATTCTCGTTTATCTCGCCGAAGTATTATGATAAAATCAATCTGCCGTCTGAAAGCGATTTGCGCAAGTCGGTTACAATTATGAATCCACTTGGTGAAGATACGAGTGTTATGCGTACAACGGCACTGCCCTCGATGATGGAAGTGCTGGCGCGCAACGCCAATTTCTCCAACGAAAACGTCGGACTTTATGAAGTGGCGACAGTTTATATTCCTACCGGTGTGGATACGCTTCCGGATGAGCGTAAAGTTTTGACGCTTGGGTTTTACGGAAAGGGCGATTTCTATACGCTCAAATCCATGTGTGAGTCTGTGCTTGCGTATGCGCGCGTTTCTGCGGAGTATGTGCGGCAGCCCGAAAATATTTCCTATCATCCGGGACGCTGCGCGGAGATTTGCACGGCGGACGGCGCGTATCTCGGCGTTTTGGGACAGATTCATCCGTTGGTCGCAGAAAATTACGGCATGGATACGCCGGTATATGTTGCACAAATGGATCTTCGGACGCTCTTTGAAAGACGCGGAGCAGAACCTGAGTATCATCCATTGCCGAAGTTTCCGGCTTCTGCGCGTGATTTCTCCTTTGTATGTGCGGAGGCGCTTGAGATCGGTGCGATTGAGAAAGCAATCCGTTCAAGCGGCGTAAAGCTTTTGGAAAGCGTGCGCCTTATGGATGTTTATCGCGGTTTGCAGATTGGAGAGGGCCAAAAAAGCGTGACTTTCCGAATTACGCTGCGTGCTGCGGATCATACGCTTACGGTTGAAGAAGCGGATAGGGCGGCAAAGAAGATTCTCGGCGCTCTGGAGCGCGCTCTCGGTATTACAATACGTCAGTGAAAAAGATAAGCCCGTCGGCAACAAAGTGCCGATGGGCTTTCGTCTGCTGATAAAGTGAAAACTGCAAATAGAATAAGTTTACAAGGCGGACATGCGCCGCCTTGTAAACACCTTGCGGGCGTGCGAGTGCCGCCGACGGCGGCGCGACGGCGCGAGCGGACGCGCCCATCGTCGGGAAACTAAAGTTTTCCGACGATTAAAAACCCGTCGGCAACAAAGTGCCGACGGGCTTATCTTTATTGAGTTAGTTTACGGCGGACTGGTCGCCGGATTCTTCATCGGGTACCCATGCCTGACCGAAGTTGATATCTTTAAAAAGCGCCGCAAGTCCGGTGATTTGTTTCAGACGCAGAATTTCGTCTTTGTCCATGCCCAAATGTTTTGAGATCCATGCGTCGTTTCTACCCAGTTCATGCAGTTCTTTTACAATGTTGCTCATTAGTTCGACGTCGTGCGAGCCGCGCGCCCGGTTGTGGCGAATGGTGCTGGCCATGCGCTGATCCATCGGTTTGTCAATCACCGAGACCGGAAGCATACCGCCCTCGCGCCTGTATATGTCGTCGTGCTCCAGCATGACGCGGTACCTGTGAAAGCCGTCCACGATAACGTATTTATCTTCCTTTGAACTGTAGTAGCATACGATCGGCATGGTATATCCGTCGCTTTTGATGCTGTCGTACAATAACTTCATTTCCGGCGGAGCTACGGCGTTGGGATTGTATGTATTTGGAATGATTTTTTCAATCGGTACGGCGCGTACAGCGTAAACTGGACTGCGGTATTCCATTTATAAATCCTCCAAGCTTTTGTACTTTTGTTTAATGCGCGCGATTCTTTCCCGTTGCTTTTTGCTTTCTCCGAATCCCATTGTTTTGCAGTTGTGGTCGTTTTTCAGAATGCAAAGGCACATGCGTTTCCAACTGGGGATGTCTTTGGTTGTCAGAATATCGTCCGTATCATCGGGAATTTTTCCGACAAAGACAATCCGGGATTTTTTGTCCAGCGTATAATTGGATATACCGTTGCGCTGGATATTGTACCCGTGGTCAATGAGTTCTTTGATGGTTTCTTCCGAAAGTCCGCCGCCGGTTTCCCGCCAGAATTGAATCGAAGTTCTGAATTTTTCCGCGTAGCGCATACCGAGTCGTTTCGGAAGCGTTTTTAAAAGAAAATCGGTATAGGATTGCCAGGTGTGTCCTTCCGGCAAACAAATGCCTCTGTATCCAATTGCGGTCGTGTGACCGTAAATTGCGGCAAAGTTGGCGCCCTGTACGCGTCCGAGCAGGCGAACCCAGGTTTGCGGTTCCAATACCCGATATAAATTCAGACTTTCACGCGCATAGTCGTTAAACGGAGAGGCTACGCGCATCTGATCGGGCGTAAGACCGGCTTTATAGTACAGATCGTACAGCGGATTGTATGCATAATCAAATTTGGCGTTTGCCGCCCATACGTCTGAGATGGTCCAGTCATACAGCGGTGAAGCGCACCAGACGTCTTTGAACGTTTTTGAAATCCAGGCGCATCCTTTGTATCCATACTTTTTATTGATGATGCTGTTGTATCTCTGCAACGATTCCGTAGCGCGTATGCCGAGCAGACAGATGGTTTTTCCGCCGCCGTGGATTTCCCGATACCAGCGGCCGAACTGCTTTGCTAAATTTTCCTGGTGCATTTTGTATTTATAGTAGTAAAACGGATTGTTTTCCAGCCGAATCACATAGGGCTTGTTCGGAATCGGGCGGATCCAAAGCTCTTTTTTTAAGTCGTCCCACGGATACCAATACATTTCATAGTTGCCGAGTGCGGTTCGCGTGGCCATCGGCAGACACACCCAGTAGGGCTCAACCATATTCAGATTTTTTTCAAAGGTTTCCTCGACATATTTTGTCGTCATGGAATACTGTGCTTCAAAATCCTGGTGAAAAAGACCGATTTTGCGACCGATATGCCGCCGCTTGACGTAGTCTAAGACGAGATTTAGAAGCAATCCGCTGTCTTTGCCGCCGCTGAACGATACGTAAATGTTTTCAAATTCGCTGAAAATGAAATTTAGCCTGCTTTGCAGAGCTTCATATACGTCACATTCCAGGTATCGTTTAATCATTTGATAAGCACCTCGGAGATGAACTATTAAATTGACGCAGTGATTTACATGATAAATGAATCACTGAAAA
Organism: uncultured Eubacteriales bacterium; assembly: GCA_958414825.1. Lineage (GTDB taxonomy): Bacteria > Bacillota > Clostridia > Oscillospirales > CAG-272 > UMGS902. Next base: position 12,012 of record CATYXQ010000028.1, read on the forward strand.
TGAAAACGCAGCACGCAACTGATTATCCTTGTACTGTTATGTTTATTATATAGCATGATGCGGGGTGTTTCAAGAACAATTTACAAAATCATGTAAAAATTTCCAAAAGCATACAGTGACTTCCGACGTTGAATGGGAAAATACCCATTATGCATTAAAACGCGGAGAAGATCGGTATGCAGCAATAAATGAATCTTTCAAAATAGCGGTTGACAAATCGGAGTTGTTTGTTATACTTTAATAAAAGGCAGATAAAAATGAAGTGCAAATGACGCGCTTTTGACAATTTATAGATGTTTGAAAGGAGAAAATGGATATGCGCAAAAACTTTTGTAAAGGAAAAATCATCCTTGCCGTTTTGATTGCGCTTGTATCTTTTTGCATCGCCAGCTGTTCATCTGAGAAAGAAAAAGAACCGGAAGCAACGCTTCCGGCGGATACTTCGTATCGAGAGGGCTTTTATCTGCCGTGCAGCGGCGGCGCGCATATGATTGTAATGAACGGCTATGAGCCGTGCGTAATGACGCCGGATAACGATGCGATTGCGTTTGACGGTTTGACTGCGGGCGACCGTATCCGCATTGAAGTTTGGACGATTCAGGAAACCTATCCGATGAAGGCGACCGTATACGCAGTAGAGAAGCTCGGTGACGGGGCGCTTTGGGATATTGATGCGGATACGTTGAACGCGCTTGCGGAAATGGGCTGGATTGAACGCTTTAAAGATTTTGATCCGGAGGCGTTTGGCGCATATATTCCAAATGAAAGCGCCGAGGTTCTGTTTCATTATAGAATATTCTGCAATCAGGTTTATTTATATTTTTGTTCGATACGGCAATTGACGCCGCAGGGAACCGAATTTGCCGATGAAATGCCTCAGGATTTTGCGGTGTATTATACGGATGACGGCTTTTCTGTTCGTAAGCTGGACGTCGGCTTGCCCGATGATCTTGTTTATGACTCCGTGCGCCCGATTTATGCCGGCGCCGGTGCCGGAAGCGGGGAATGCGAGTTCATTTTGCAGTTGACAAACGGCGGTGAAACGTACTATGTTTCGTTTAACAATTTTGCCTATACGGACGCGGATAACTTTTTGGATTTTGAATACGCAGGTGTGATGTCGAATGAGACGGTAAACGAGCACCGCAAATGGAGGCCAGACTTGTTCCATTGAAAGAAACAGCAGCCGGCAAGCATTTTGACGCTTGTCGGCTGCTGTTATGTTTTACTTGATTTTATATGTAATGCAGCCTCTGTGTCCGGCATTGCGCCGACTTTATAAACGCAGATCAAAATCACGGCAATTCCGCAAATTTCGATGATGCTCAGCGATTCTTTCAGCAGCACAACGCCTGCCGCTGCTGAAATTACCGTTGTAAGCGAGGAGAAAACCGCAGTCTGGCGGACGCTGATGCGGGAAAAAGAAAAGTTGATCAGCAAAAAAGCAATCACGGAAGAAAAGATTGCTAAAAATAAAAGACATAGAAGGAATTGTGGGTTTTTAAGGCAGGATGCAGCTATTTGGAGCGTTTCACTCTTGTTTTCTGCAAAAGTCAGTGCGGAAAAAATAATACTGCCTGTGAAAAACATGATATATGTACGCTCAAATGGTGAAAATGTATCAGCTAGCTTTTTTGACAGAATGTTGTACAGCGCGCTGAACAGCGCGGCGGCGAGCAGTAAAAATACGCCCAGCAGGTTGATGCCGCCGCTTACGGCGCCGGGCAGGGTAATCATGCATACGCCGACTACAGAACCGGCGGCAAACAAAAATTGCGTTGGCTGGAACGGCTCTCCGATAAAGAACACGGCGAATAGCATGGAAAAGATTGTTGAGGTTGCGATTATGCTTCCGGCAACTGCCGAACCCGTAAGGCCGATTCCATAGGTTTCGGCCAGCGCATACAGTACCGGTTGACAGAGTCCGGTTAAAAAGAGCTTCCAAATGCCTTTTTTGCGCAAATCAAACTTTACGGCACGGCATAAAAGCAGAATGTTAAGCATCAGCCAGGCGGTCAGATTGCGCAGTGCGAGCAAAAGAAGCGGACTTGCGATGTCGGCGGCAATTCGTGTTGCCAAAAAGCTGAATCCGAAGATCGAGTAGCCGACGGCAGCGGCGAGAATTGCGAGAAGTTGCTGTTTTTTCATAAATTGTTTGCGCCCGAGGGCGCGTCTCCGATGTTTGTAGTTTGCGGCCGGATTAAAGTTCGTCCATATATTGACTTTTATAGCCCTTGCCGAATATTTCGGTTGCGCTGGATACGATGATAAAAGCGGCGGGATCCGTATTTTTCACGATGTCCCGTATTTTCGGGAACGTGTGCTTTTTGGCTACGCACAGCATAACGTCTTTGTGTTTTTGGGAGTATGCGCCCTCGCCGGAAAGCAGGGTTATTCCCACTTGCATGGAGGAAATAATTTTTTTGGTTATTTCTGAAGATTGGTCGCTGATGATGAAGACCAGTTTCGCGCTGTCGCCGCCGTAAAGAATTTTATCTAAAAAGAAGCTGGCGGCCACCATTGCCAACGCCGAATAAATGGTAGTTTCAAAATCACCGAAAACAAAGAATGTGGAGGCGACGACGGCGGCATTGAAAATCAAAAGCATTCCGCCGGTTCGGATGTGGCGGTATTTCTGACGCAGAAATTTGATGATAATGTCCGCGCCGCCGGTACAGCCGCCGGCACGGAAAACAATGCCGAGACCGAGCGCGTCCAGAAATGCGCCGCAGACCGCGATAACAATCATGTCATCGGTGAGCGGAAGTACACGCGCGGCGAGCGGTTCAAACAGATTCATGAGCGCTGAGGAAAGAACTGTGGCATAGATCGTCAGAAAAACAAATTTTTTTCCGAATTTCAAAAGTGCAAGAATAAAAAGCGGAATGTTGAGCAGCAGAATCAGCGTACCGGTCGGGAAATTGATCACGTGACTGACGATAATGGCAATACCGGCCAGTCCTCCGGGGGCAATCGATGCCGGATCATAGAAGAAAACGATGGATAGGGCATAGATCATGGCGCCGAGCGTGACGGCCAAAATGCTTTTGAGAACATCGGTTCGTTTCATGTTTTGTCGATCTCCTTAGACGGCTTCCGTTTCTGAAAGTAGTATACTCTAAGTTTATCCCCAGGTAAAGTGTTTTTTTCAAAATGATTGTAAAAAGGGTGAAAACATGGTAAAATTTTCTGGGAGTTGATGAATTTGTTTTGGATTATTTTATTTTTTTTGGTTTTGATTTTGCTGATTTTGCTCTCGGTTTTAACCAGCCGGATGCTTTTTCGGATGGGAATGGAGAGAAAAGGAAAATTCAGATCCAATTCCGGAAATTTTTCGGAGCAGCTCGCCGCACATCAGGATCTGCTTTCACGCGGACAGGAACTGTATGATTCGCTGGATAAAATCCCGGTGGAAATTCGCAGCTTTGATGGCCTTACGCTGCGCGGAAATGTGATTTTCAACGGAGAGAGTAAAAAAACAGTAATTCTTGTTCATGGGTATCGCTCATCCGGTTCACGTGATTTTTCCGGAATCATTCCGTTTTATCGTGCGGAGGGGTTTAATATTTTGATGATCGATCAGCGTGCCCACGGTGCAAGCGAGGGAGCGTATATCACGTTCGGCGTGCGGGAACGGCGGGATATTCTCAGTTGGGTTAATTTTGCCGTGAACAATTTTGCCCGGGATCACGCGCTGATTTTGGACGGAATTTCGATGGGAGCAACGTCCGTGCTGATGGCCTGTTCGCTCGGGATGCCGGCGCAGGTGCGCGGAATCGTTGCGGACAGCGGCTTTGTTTCTCCATATGCTATTTTTGCCAGTGTTTTGAAAAAGCAGTTTCATTTGGCATCCTTTCCTATTTTGAATATAGCCGAATATTTGGCGGTGCGCCGCGCAGGATTCCGTTTCCGTGAAGCTTCGACGCTTGAGGCGATGGAGACAAATACGATTCCGATTTTATTTTTGCACGGAGACGCGGATGATTTTGTACCGGTGGAAATGACAAAGGCCGCCTATGAAGCCTGCCGCGCGGAGAAAGAGCTTGTGATAATACACGGCGCGGCACATGCCTGCGGGTATTTGCTTGAGCCTGTACGCTGCGAGAACGCGCTGCGAAAATTTTTTGATCGTGTTCTTGAAAATGAATAAAAAATACGGATTTTATGAAAAATCCTGCAAAAATCTGATGACTATCGGACACTTTTGCAGGATTTTTGTTGACTTCCTGCAATATTGTGGTATACTGTTTGTGGTTGAAATCGGTTCATGTTCCATATAAATATGTATAGCGTTGAAAAGAGAAATGACTATGAGAAAAGATTTGATCCGCGAAATCGAGGAGCTTCTCCCGACGTTTTCCAAGGGCCAGAAAACCATTGCAAATTATTTGATTCAAAATTATGATAAAGCAGCGTATTTAACGGCGTCAAAGCTCGGACGGGAAGTCGGCGTTTCGGAATCTACAGTCGTGCGTTTCGCGATCGAACTCGGCTTTGACGGCTATCCGGGGCTTCAACACACTTTGCAGGAGATGATCCGCACGCGCCTCACCACCAAGCAGCGTATGGAAGTGACCAATACGCGCATCGGAGACGGCGATATTCTCAACAGCGTTTTGGAATCGGATATAGACAATATCCGCCGAACGTTGGACGAGGTCAGTCATGCTGATTTTTCGGAGGCTGTACGCCGGATTATCGGCGCGAAAAACATCTATATTATCGGTATGCGGTCCTCGAGTGCACTGGCCAGTTTTCTGACGCACTATTTTCAGTTGATGTTTGACAATGTGCGCTTGGTACAGACGACCAGCGGCAGCGAAATGTTTGAACATATATTCCGGATTGATAAAGATGATGTGATGATTGCGATCAGCTTTCCGCGCTACAGCGCGCGGCTGATTAATGCGGTGACTTACGCCAAGGAGCAGGGAACCAACGTCATCGCCGTCACCGACAGCAATTTTTCTCCGATCGCGCCTTATGCCAGCCAAATTTTGGTTTGCCGGAGCGACATGGCTTCTATTGTGGATTCGTTTGTGGCGCCGCTCAGCATTTTGAATGCGCTTGTCGTGGCGATTGCGAAAGAAATGCAGCCTGAACTGAATGGAGTATTTGATAAGCTGGAGCGTATTTGGGATGAATATAACGCATACGCCAAGGTGCACGAATAATGAAAATTGCTGTGATCGGCGGCGGCGCCGCCGGACTGATGGCGGCGGGGCGCGCCGCCGAGCTTTCGGGTCATGTGACCTTGTTTGAAAAAAACAGCCGGCTTGGACGCAAGCTGCGCATTACCGGAAAAGGGCGGTGCAACGTCTGCAACAACTGCGATATTGAAACGGTGATTGCAAGTGTTCCGAGAAATCCCCGCTTTTTGTATGCCGCGTTGCATTCTTTCTCACCGCAGGACACAATGGGCTTTTTTGAGTCGCAGGGCGTCCCTCTGAAAACTGAGCGGGGAAATCGCGTATTCCCCGTATCCGACCGCGCCGCTGATATTGCGGAGGCGCTCTCTTTATATTGCGACCGTAGCGGTGTACAGCGGATTCATACCGCTGTGCGTCGAATTTCTTCCGAAGGCGACGGTCGCTTTGCACTGGAGACGGAACGCGGTCGGTTGGATTTTGACCGCGTAATTGTGGCGACCGGCGGTGCTTCGTATCCGCTGACCGGTTCTACCGGGGATGGCTACCGTTTTGCAAAAGATTATGGGATCAACGTTGTTGACGTTTCGCCTTCGCTGGTTCCGCTTGTAATAGAAGAGAGCGACCCGGCTGAGATGCAGGGGCTTTCGTTGAAAAATACGGCGCTGCGCGTTTTGGACACGGCGGACGGAAAGACGGTTTATACTGATTTCGGTGAAATGCTGTTTACGCATTACGGCGTCAGCGGACCGATGATTTTAAGCGCTTCGGCGCATCTTTGCGACGTCAGGCCGGGACGCTATAAACTGTCTTTGGATTTCAAACCTGCGCTGGATGAGCAAATGCTGGACAAACGGCTGCTCTTCGATTTTGCAAAAAATCAGAACCGGGATTTTGCCAATAGCCTTGCGGAATTGCTACCGCAAAAACTGATCCCGGTCATTGTACGTCGTTCTGGGATCGACCCCAAAAAGAAAATCAATCTGGTAACGCGGCAGGAGCGGCATATATTGACGGCGCTTTTGAAAAATTTTACGCTGACGGTTCGATGCGCGCGTCCGGTTCGCGAGGCGATTGTGACCAGGGGCGGTGTGGATGTACGGGCGCTTTCGCCGAAGACGATGGAGGCTAAAAAAGTTCCGGGATTGTATTTCTGCGGAGAAGTGATCGACGTGGATGCTTATACCGGGGGCTTTAATCTTCAAATTGCGTTTTCCACTGCCCGTTTGGCGGCGGAAAATGCTGTGCTTTAGGAGGATTTGATGATAGGAATTGCCATTGACGGGCCGAGCGGCGCCGGGAAGAGCACGATTGCAAAGGCGCTTGCGGGGCGGCTCGGCTTTTTGTATGTGGATACCGGGGCGATTTATCGGACGGTGGGACTGTATATGCAACGCGCCGGGGTGTCAACCGAGGACCGTGCGGGGATTGAAGCGCATTTGCCGAAAGTGCGTTTGGATCTTCGGTATGAAGACGGCGTTCAGCGTATGTTTCTTTGCGGTGAGGACGTCACGGAGCAAATCCGCACGCCCTTGATTTCCAAGTATGCGTCGGTGGTTTCTGCGGTGCCGCGCGTGCGGGAATTTTTGTTTGACATGCAGCGCAAGCTCGCGGAAACGAATAATGTTATCATGGACGGCCGGGACATCGGAACCGTCATTTTGCCCGGCGCGCAGGTGAAAATTTTTCTGACTGCATCGGCGTATGCCCGGGCGGAGCGCCGTGTGGCGCAGCTTGCCGAAAAGGGCGAGACCGTCGGCTTTGATGAAACGCTTCGCGCTATTGAGGAACGGGACGCGCGGGACAGCGGACGGGATATTGCCCCTTTGCGGCCGGCTTTGGATGCGGTGACGCTGGATACATCCGAACGCACACTGGAGGAAAGTATTGACGCCGCAATGGAGATTGTGCTTTGTAAGCTTCCCGAACTTCGGAAACCGAAGGCAGACACGGGTACGATAAAAAAAAACACGCTGAGCGGGGATAAAAATCGGCGCGGATTTTATATGTGGCTGCGCCGCTATGCCGCAGGAATAATCCGGTTTTTCATGCGCGTGCATACCGGCGGCGTGGAGCACGAGCCCGAGCGCGGAGCTCTGATTGTCTGCGCAAATCATACGGCGCTTATGGATGTGCTGACGCTCGCGGTTTCTCTCAGACGGCAGCTGCGGTATCTTGCCAAGGCAGAATTGTTTCGTATACCGCTGCTTGCGCCTCTGATCCGCGCGCTTGGTGCTTATTCAGTCGATCGCGGCAAGGGAGATGTCGGCGCAATCAAAAAAACGCTTTCTCTTTTGCGCGAGGGAGAGGTTGTGGCCATGTTCCCGCAGGGAACGCGCTATGCGGGAATTGACCCGGCTAAAACCGATGTGAAAAGCGGAGTCGGGATGATGGTGTATCGTTCCGGCGCGCCGGTGCTTCCTGTTTATATCCGGGTAAAAAATTACCGGTATCGGTTTTTGCGGAAAAAAGAAGTTATAATCGGCGAGCCGATCCGCTACGAGGAATTCGGTTTTGAGACAGGCGGAAAAGAAGAATATGCCCGCGCAGCCAGAATGGTGTTTGATCGGATTCTCGCGCTGCGGGAGAGGGAGATCGACGGATGAAAATCACATTGGCGGAAGAAGCCGGTTTTTGTTTTGGTGTTAAGCGCGCCACTGATTTTGTCGAGCACGCGCTTTTTGAGGGGCGATGCAGGATTTGTCTGCTCGGCAAGCTGATTCATAACAGCATTTATAATGCGGAGCTTGCGGCGCGGGGCGCATACGTAATTCGGACGGAGGATGCAGAGCAGATTGCCGTCCTCGGCGAGCCGGCGACCGTTGTGATCCGCGCGCACGGAATTTGTCGGGAAAAAGAGGCAAAACTGCGCGCGCTTTCCGAGGAGTATCCGAATCTGCACATCGAGGATATGACTTGTCCGTTCGTTAAAAAGATTCATCGGATTGTGGAGGAAAACACAGATCAGGATACGGCGCTTTTTGTGATGGGAGATCCAATGCATCCCGAAGTGCAGTCTATTGTCAGCTACGCAAAGGGGCCGTTTTTGGTTTTTTCATCTGAAGATGAACTGGATGCGTGTATAACAGAAGAGAAGAATACGCAAAAAAAGGCGATTTTGGTTGCGCAGACGACTCAAAATAAAGCGCTTTGGAAAAATTGTGAGAAAAAATTTAAAAAAGTATATACAAACGCGATAATTTTTGATACAATATGTAATGTTACGGACAAACGTCAGCGGGAAACCGCAGCCCTTGCGGCTGAATGTGACGGGATGATCGTAATCGGCGGACGGGAAAGCTCAAATACAAAAAAACTGTTTGAGATTGCGTCAAAACGGTGTCCGCGCTGCGTACTCGTTGAGTGCGCGGCCGAACTTGATCGTGACTTCTTTTCCGGATGTCTGCATATCGGTATTACTGCCGGGGCGTCTACGCCGCGCGGTATAATAGAGGAGGTATATAAAACCATGAACACTGAAGCGGAAAACTTCGAACAACTGCTTGATTCTTCTTTCAAAACTTTAAATACAGGAGATACCGTAGTCGGCACAGTAATGTCGGTTTCAAACAATGAAATCCGTCTTGACCTTGGCACGAAAGCCACTGGCGTAATTACATACGACCAGATTACCGACGAGCCGGGCGTTGATTTGAACAAATTGTTCAAAATCGGCGACGAGGTAGAGGGATTTGTAATTAAGGTCAGCGATATTGACGGCATTGCAATGCTGTCCAAAAAACGTGTGGATTCGGACAAAAACTGGAAGCATATCGTTGAAGCAAAAGAGAACGACGCGACTGTCGAGGGGAAAATTATCGGAGCGGTTAAGGGCGGCGTTCTGATCTCGTTGATGGGTGTGCGCGTATTTATTCCAGCATCGCTCAGCGGCGTTCCGAAAGGCGGCGATCTTTCGACGCTCGTCGGCACGACGCAGCGCGTAAAGATTATTGACATCAATGAGCAGCGCCACAGAGCTTACGCGTCGATTCGCGCGGTCGTCCGCGAAGAGCGCAAGGCCAAAGAGGATGCGTTCTGGGCGGATGTAGAGGTAGGCAAGCATTATATGGGGACTGTCAAGAATTTGGCGACCTATGGCGCATTTGTCGATCTCGGCGGCGTGGACGGCATGGTACACAATTCCGAACTTTCTTGGAAGCATATTAAACATCCGTCTCAGGTTGTCAAAGTCGGCGATGTGATTGATGTTTACGTTAAGGAATTTAACCGGGAGACCGGTAAAATTTCGCTCGGCTATAAGACCGACGAGATGAATTCCTGGTTCGTTTTCAAAAACAAGTATAACGTTGGCGATGTTGCGACGGTTAAGATCGTCAGCTTTACACCTTTCGGCGCTTTTGCCGAAGTTGTTCCCGGCACGGATGGCTTGATTCATATTTCGCAAATTTCCAGAACCAAGATTGCGCAGCCCTCTGATGTATTGGAAATCGGGCAGGAAGTTGAGGCGAAAATCATCGATATTGATGATGAAAAGCAAAAGATCAGCCTTTCGATTCGCGCATTGATCGAGGATGCGGAGAAAGCGGAGGCCGATGATGCGCCCGAAGCAGACACCGTTGCGGATGCTGAGTAATATTAAATTTGTCAAAGAAAAAGGAGCATGAATTCATGCTCCTTTTTGACTCTTGAGATTTTGTTTTACGGCACGGTTGTGTGCGCAGCGGAAATTTTTTGCAGATAATTGAGAAATTCTCTGATAATATTGTCGGGCGAAACAATGCGGACAAGGCCGTCCAGACCGAATATCCATGCGAAAAACTGGGGGCTGGCAAATACGCGAACCGAGACGTCAAAAGTACCGTCATTTCGCTTGATAAATGCAGGCTCGATTCCGAAACGGTCGATAATAGCGCCGGCAGCTTCATTTTTGCAGCGCAGCGTCACAATGGTCTCTTCACCGCCGAACATGCCGAACATCTTTTGCCCGTAAACGCCCGCGTCGAAGTTGTGAAAGCGTTCCTCGCCCTCGCGCTGTGCACGCAGAATATCTACGTTTCCCATGCGATCCACGCGGTAGTGGCGAATGTCTTTTGCTTCGGCGGAATAGGAGATTAAATAATAATTTTCATCATCCCAAAGCAGCGCCCACGGGCTGACAACATATTGTTGGTTGCGACGCCGCTCGATCAGGTTTTTGTTTTCATCAAAATGATAGTAGCGAAAGGAAACCTGCCGGTTATCGCGGATGGCGGTGTGCAGCGCGTCTACCGTGTAGTAGATGGTTTCATTCGGCGCTTTTACACGGGATACGCAGATTTGCCGATTGAGTTCTGCTTCGCTGTATTTGCTGGTTTCGCGGCAAAGCTTGCGGATCAGATGATCGCTTTTCTTGGCGGTTAGAAATTTTGCGGCCAGGATAATGTCCGCCAACGTTTTGAGTTCAGCCAGTTCGTAATCGCGCGTGTTGATATAATATCCTTTGCCCGGTATGCTTTCAATGTCTATGCCGTATTCGACCAGGGCGCGGATGTCATCGTATACGGCTTTTCGCTCGGCGCGAATACCGCGTTCTTCTAATTGCAAAAGCATATCTTTTACCGGCATGGGGTGCGCTGTGTCGGTTTCGCGGCGAAGAATATCCAAAAGGCAGAGAATCCGCAGTTTTTGATTTCGGGATTTTGACATATAGCGTTCTCAGGCGATTTCGAGTGCAAGCCGCATCATTTGCGTGAAAGTTGTTTCCCGCTCTTCGGCGCTGCATGATTCGCCCGTGCAGAGCGAATCCGAAATCGTGCAGATGGCCAGCGCGTTTTTACCGGCGCGCGCGGCGTTCATATATAGTGCCGCGCATTCCATTTCTACTGCCAGAACGCCCATTTTTTGCCACATAAGCGTACTTTGCGCGTCATCATAAAACAGATCGTTTGACAGAATGTTTCCGACCTTTGCATCGATTCCGAGTTCGGCCGCTTTGTCAGTAACTTTTTTCAGCAGCGTATAGCTTGCGGTCGGCGCGTAAACGCCGGGGAGTCTGAATTGTTCGGCATAAACGCTGTTGTAGCTTGCGCTCATGGCGATAACGATGTCACGCAGATGAAGCGCAGGCGAAATTGCGCCTGCCGAACCGATGCGGATAATGTTTTCTACATTATAGAAGTGAAACAATTCATAGGAATAGATGCCGATAGAGGGCATACCCATTCCGCTGGCCATTACCGATACGGGTATGCCGCGATACGTGCCGGTGTAGCCCTGTACGCCGCGAACATTGTTGACGAGTACGGGATTTTCGAGGAACGTGTCCGCGATGAATCGGGCACGCAGGGGATCGCCCGGCATTAAAACGGTTCTTGCAAAATCGCCGGGTTTTGCGGATATATGCGGAGTGGGTGTAGACATGAGGCGCCTCCTTGCCAAAATAAAATTCAGAATCGGATTTCGCGTTTGTAGTTTACCATATTTTTACTTTAAAAACAAGAGGGCAAATCAAATCGGTACTAAAACATAAAAATAAATCTGTATTGATATAAATAATATGACCAATAGACAAATTTGTTAAAAAAATAACGATAAGTTCAAATTATAGGAGCAAATTGTTTCTATATTTAGTAGGAAAGAACCTTTGGAGGCCTTGACTTATCTTGTTCATTCGCGCTATAATAAAATTGTAAAACAATGGGCGGCAAATGCGCTCAAACAATTTTGTATCGAGGTAAACAAAAATGAAAAAAGTGGTCACTTTCGGTGAACTGATGCTCAGAATCACGCCTCCCGCACGGGAAATGATTCTTCAGACGCCGAACATGGTTTGCACCTTCGGCGGTGCAGAGGCAAACGTAGCGGTAGCGGTCAGCGCATACGGCGATTCGGCGAAATTCGTTACGGCGCTCCCGAATAACGATCTCGGACGCGCTGCCATCAATGAGTTGCGCCGCTTCGGCATTGACACCAGCGCAATTAAGACTTCTGAAAAGCGCCTCGGTCTGTACTTTACGGAGACCGGTTCCAATATGCGTCCTTCCAAGGTTATTTATGACCGCGACAATACGGCGATTGCCGCTGTAAAGCCCGGTGATTTCGACTGGGATGAGATTCTTGCGGATGCGGATTGGTTCCATGTCACCGGTATCACGCCCGCTCTTTCCGAGTCGCTCTGCGAAGCAACGCTTGAAGCGCTGAAAAAGTGCAAAGAAAAGGGCATTACGGTTTCCTGCGACCTCAACTACCGCAAGAAGCTTTGGAAATGGGGCAAGGAGCCTATTGAGGTTATGCCCGAGATTGCAAAATATATCGACGTTATGATTGCCAACGAAGAGGACTGTCAAAAGTGCCTGGGCATCAAGATGGAGACCGGCGTTGATTCCGGGAAGCTGAACACCGAGATGTATAAAGACCTTGCGAA
>CATYXQ010000029.1 GCA_958414825.1 uncultured Eubacteriales bacterium
AGGCTCGGGTTGCGGCTCTGGCTCGGGCATCGGCTCAGGCTCAGGCTCAGGCTCGGGCTCAGGTTCAGGCTCAACAGGCGGAATTGCTGAAGTAATTACCGTGCGTAGATTATCGGTTTCACTGCGGTAAAAGCTGCTGCTTTCGGTGAGAAGCCCGCGCTGAAAGAGTGTGTTGAGGCTTTCATCTGCGGTGCATGCATCCGGTTCAAATATGGCGGCGACTAAGTAGACGTCCGAGTTGTCGGTGAGAAACGCATAGGCGCCGTTTTCAAATGTGACCGCCCCAGCAGTATCGGATAAGGAAATTGTACTGCCGAGCGTATATTTTTTTAGATTCAGCGACATACCAGCGGGAATTTTGATGTATTCAAGCCCATGTGCATCCGTATGTGCGAGAATTTTTTCGATGAAAGCGGTGTCGGCGGGGAGAATGTAGCCAGTGGGTAGAGAACGGCTTGCTGTGACTGTGTCAAATTGACGGAATGTTGCCGTGGCGTTTTGATCCTTATAGGTACCGTCAACATAGACAGAGGGGCAGGGGACAGTATAGGTTGCTTTGCCTGTCATCGTCGTTTTCAGTGCAAAAATACGATTTTCATCATAGGTGACGATGCCTGCCGCCTCTCTTGCGGCTGCAACGTCGCGCGCAAGCTGTCCGTCGGCGGCGAGAACCTCGGATACGATTGCTTTCAGTCCAGTTACATGGGCAAAAACGCGGCGGGCATAGTGCCCTTTTCCGTTCCATATGCCCATGACTTCAATTAAGAAACTGTAAGAGCCGCGCGTAGCCGCATAGCATTGCGCAGTGGACGGATTGGCCGCAGGAGCATAATAGACGCTTGGCCGCAGTCCGCTTTTCGCGGTTGTTTCCATTAGGCTGTATATCATCTGATTTCCTTTACTGTTGATGATGTTTATACTGCCGTCGCTGACTCCCTCGGTATCGACGAGCGGCGTATTGACAGTGCCGGCAAAGGAAAAGCAAAGGTCGTCAATGTCGGAAATTGAGTTGTCTGTGGGATCAACCGTGAGCGTACCGCTGTCCTCATGGCAGTCTACATATACCGTCGGCATGAACTGACGATATACATATACCAGATTTGCTGCCGATGGATGGAGGAGCGAGATGAGGTCGCGGTTGGGATTTACATTGTCGGCATATGTGCGTTTAAAGCGCTGGAGATTGTCGGGCGTACCTGCCGGGACGAGAATCACGGCGCCGACTTTATCCAGTATTTCCTCACCGTATGTACCGCTCAGGGCAACGCCGAAGTTGAGAACACCCTCCTCGCCGGCCGGTTCGTTGCCGTGGATGCCGCCTGAAATCATCAGAATGTCGCGCACACCTTTTTCGCGGATAATTTTTCCGACTTCCTCTAATGTCGCATTAGCGGGAATTTCATCTTTGGAAAAGACCAGTACCGGCGTCTGATTGCCGTATTCGGTCTTAGCAAACGGATAGAAAACATGGAGCCAATCGCAGGCGGCGTCCAGTGTATCTACGAAGGCGCAGAGTTCGGCATTATTCATAAAGGCACGATCGTCTGCGTGCAGGGTGAAAGTCGGGGTAGTGAAAGGCGTATAGCCGACGAGTTCGTCTGTTCCATAGAAGCTTTCCATGACTTCATCGGTCGTATTGGAACTGACATTTTCCATATAACTGTCTGCAACAAAAGGTTCGAGAGCCAGCGCATATGTATGGCTTTCTTCTTTGCCGCTGACATAAAAATATTTGGTTTCGTAGTCGCTGCCGCCGCTTCCGTAATAGACTTTAAAATAATAGAGTCCGGGCGTCAGCAACACCTCGGCATAATTTTTACCGCCGTTTGTGCCGTAGGTTATACCGTCGGTGATTTTTGTATTGGTTTCGCCGTAGCGGTAAATGACAATTTTCGGCTGCACTTGGTCTGCGCCGAGCGGGTTGTAGTAGTCGATATGAATCTGCGTGCCGTCATGATAACCTGTATAGTTTACGCGGTAGATGACCGCATCGTCTGTGACTGTGCGCACGAGCGTCTCGCCTCCAGTTGGTGTATAGTTTATGTTGCCTGTACTCTCGGGATCATTTACCGTGAGGAGCACCTTTCCGTTTTCCGGTTTGCCGGAGACGTTGAGTGTGACAGACCCGCTGAAGCTGTCTGCCGTCAGCGAGGACGCCGCGCCGAGCGTCAGGCTGCCCCCGCCTGACACAAAGGACGCGCAGATATTGCCGCCGAGCGTCAGACTGCCTCCGGCCGACAGGTCAATTGCAGTTTTTTCTTTTACACTTCCGGCATTGCCGCTTTTCAGCGTTATGCTGCTCCCTTCGCCTACGCAGGCGGCATTCAGTGCTACCGCGCCGGCAACATCGCCGCCGTCCAGAAGAATGGTTGCCGAACCGGTAACCGTTCCGCTATTTTCGTTTTGCCCATTGCCGTTGATACCATAAACGGTAGAGAGATTGTAGTAGCCGACTTTTCCGCCGTAACAGCTTGTTTTTGCAGTACCGTCAATCGTGCCGCTGCGTGAGCCTGCCGATAGCGTGACTTTGATCTCGCCGCCGTACATATCAGCGGCAGAATGGCCGACAACATCGCCGCTAAAGCCGCCTGCATAGACGGAACCGGGGATATAAATATCGTCGTGGACGGAAACTCGGACATTGCCTGTAACCGTTCCGCTTTGTGCGCCGGCACAGACATAGGTGGAGGCGCCTGCTGGAGCGGTAAAGACCGCGTTGTCCCGGAGTGTAACCGAAATTCCGCCGTCGCCCGTGGTTACGCCGCCGGTGTAGCCTCCGCCGTAGATATGGCGGTAAAGATGCGCGTTTTCAGAAATGTCAATCGTAATGTCACCGTTTGTCGTGATGTTGGCGTAGCGCGACGCGCCTAAAATGTTGGAATAAATCTCGGCGTTTCCGTAGACATCGATATAGATATTGCCGTTGAATGTATAGGCTTTTCCGCCTGAAATGCCGACAAGCCCGCCGACAACACCCGGAGCCGCAGAATTATAGGATACACGGGCGCTGCCGCCGATATTTAAGTAGGCGTCGCCCTGAAATCCGCCGCGGTAACCGCCGCCGGCAATTGTATGCAGTACTTCGCCGCCCTCAAAGGTTACAAAACTGGTTCCGGTGAAAGTTCCCTGCCAGTTACCACCGAAAATGCTGTGCCATGTACCGCTGTGAACTGTGAGATGGACGTTTTTTTCATTCGCGGCGGCGTAGAGATAACAGCCGATGAGCGAGGGATATGCCGTCTTTTCCGATGTGCTTGTTGTGGTACAGATGACGTTTTCACCGATGGTCAGCGCATATCCGCGTGCGGCAATCATTTGGGGAACATCCGATGCGTTACAGAGCGTTATGTCATGCCATTCGGTTTCCGTTCCCATACCGAGTACTTGTGAAGCCTGTGTGGCGGTTGCAGATGTTCGATAGGAGAGACACAGCTTAGCGTCGTTTGTTTCGGCGTAATTGACGCCCTCCCAAAGCGAAGTCAGTGTGACTTTGCCGGAGGCGGCTGCTAAATTGAATCCCGAGGTGATAGATGTTTCACCGGAAACAACAATTGTACCGCCGTTTGGCAATGCCGCTGCTGCTTCTTTCAGCGTGGTATAAGCGCCCTCCGTATTTCCTGTCCCATCCAGAAAAACCACGCTTTCCGCGCTGACTGCGGCGCAGAGCAGGCAACTGAAGCAACATAGCGCTATCAAAAAAATGGATACTTTTTTCATAAAAATACACCTCTGAACTCGAATTTTTTTATTCTATATTCACTATATCACATCTTATACTTGACGTAAAATACATATTTTGTTACAATATCATATATTTAAATGCATAAGGAGTGGATATGGAACTTCTACAATTGCAATATTTTCGGGATGCGGCGCGGCTTGAGAATTTCTCCAAGGTAGCTGAGAAGTATTATGTTCCGCAGTCATCGATCAGCCATACGATTGCGCGGTTGGAGGAGGAACTCGGCGTCAAGCTGTTTACCCGCAGCGGCCGTCGAGTCATGCTTAATGACAGCGGCAGGGCATTTTATGAGGAGATCAGCGCAGGACTGATGAAAATTGACAACGGCGTTCGCCGTGTTCGGGATTTGCACAATTATACGGTGCGGCTGGCTTCAATTGAGGGGACGCTTGCAGTCATTCCGATGGTGGACGCTTTTCAGCGCATGAACCCCGATGTGAAAATCATATTCGGCAATCCTTCGGAGCGTTTAAAAGGGAATTTATTTTATGATGTACGCATCTGCACGCTGCCTTATCCGAATGATAAGACGGATACGCATATGCCTTTGTTTGAGGAACGGATTTTGGTTGCTATGGCTAAGACGCATCCGCTGGCGCAAAAGGAGAGCGTTGCGTTTGATGAGATCTGCGATCTTCCGCTCATCGGACTGTATCCCGGAGAAAAACTGTACCGACAGATGCAGGCGTATTTCGAATTGCATGAATACACGCCGAATATCAAAATTGAAACCAGCAATCATGCTTCGGTGTCTGAGTTTGTGCGCTGCGGGTTTGGCGTTGCTTTTGTACCGGAGATTTCATGGGCGGATGTTGCCGCTGCAGACGTCCGATTGCTGCCGATTTCGGATTTTGAATGCAGCCGCACAATCTATATTTGCTGGCCGAAGGATACGCCGCAGAGCGAGGCGACAAAGCGATTTATTGATTTTGCCGCGACCCATTTCCAAAAGCGGTGAAAAAGCGCGCCGAAGCGCGCTTTTCTGTAATTTCATAATAAAAACCACGCGATTATCGCGTGGTTACGGGCGGTTAAAAAAGCTTGCTTTTTCGGCGGATATATTCTCCGTTTTGCGGGGAAATTTTATTCTATAATTCTTATCTTCTCCTACATATACGTTTCTTTGTGTTTCCATTTTTGTCGAAGCTTTATGATACGAATATTTAAAGCTGTCTTACATGCAGTCAGGTTTGTGTGCCTGTTTTGGATGCGGCGCATAGAAAATCCATCGCTTCAAGATAGCAGTCAAAGCCGTGTCCTGCGATGGTTTTTTTAGCGGCAAGCGATATATAGGAAACCTTTCGGAAATCCTCACGCGCATTTACGTCTGAAATATGCACTTCAACCGTCGGCAGGCCGACGGCTTTCAGCGCGTCGAGAATCGCAATACTCGTGTGCGTATAGGCGGCGGGATTGATCACAATGCCGTCGAAATGTCCGTATGCACGTTGAATTTCATCCACAATCTCGCCTTCGTGATTGGACTGAAAGCAGCGGACGGAAATGCCTTTTTTTTGTCCATATATCTCAATTTTTTGGATGAGATCGTCATAGGTGTTTTTACCGTAAATGTCCGGCTCACGAATTCCCAGCATGTTTAGGTTCGGGCCGTTAATCACCAGAAGTTTCATATTTTGTTCCAATCCCTTTCCATAAAGGCCGTAAGCGTTTTTGCGGCGCTCTTATTTGCACTGTCACATTCGGGTATGATAATGTCTGCAAGTGTTTCGTAGATCGGGGCGCGCTCGGCATACATCCGCGCAAGTGTCTCCGCGCTGCTTGACAGGGGGCGTCCGTTGGTCGCGAGATTGCCCAGCGCGCGCCGCAGATAAACGATACATCCGTTTTGTTGCAGGGAGATTCGGTTTTCGGCGCGCAAAATGGTTCCGCCGCCGCAGGCAATGATGCAGCCGCCTTTTGCGGAGATTTCAAGGCAGATTTCGGTTTCCAGATCTCGAAAATATCGCTCGCCCCGTGTGCGGATGACTTCTCCTGCAGGCATATCTGCTCGTTTTGCCAGAATCAGATCAAGGTCATAGAGCGGGCGTCCGGTTTTTTCAGCCAAAATTTTCCCGACCGTGCTTTTTCCGCAGCCCGGCATTCCGATTAACACGAGATTGGAAAGCGATTGCAGCATGGTTGCCAGCACGGCGTTGATTTTGGTTTCTGAATGCTTTTGTCCGCGGAAATAGCCGTCTGCATAGGCGGCCTGCGCTACCAGCATTGCGAGGCCGCCTGCGCATGGAATTCCACGCTTTTCCGCCTCCAGCACAAGGCGAGTGCGCAGCGGATTGTAGATCACGTCTATCACGCCTGAGAGCGCGGGCAGTTTGGAAAGGTCAAGCGGACATGCTGTGATATTCGGAAACATGCCGACCGGCGTTGTGTTGATCAGAATTTCCGCATTGGCGCATGTATTTTGGAGATTTTCATAGTTGACGTTGCCTTTTCTTGATACAACGGTTATTTGGCGCGCCCCGCGGGCCTCGGCAGCGGCGCGCGCCGTTTTGGAGGTGCCGCCGCCGCCGAGAATAACAACATGCTTTTTGTCAAGCGAAATGCCCGCGCGGCGGCAGAGAAAAAGAAATCCGTCAAAATCGGTATTGAAGCCGAACAGACGGCCTTTGTAATTGGCAACGGTGTTAACCGCGCCGATACGCAGAGCCTCGCCGTCCAAAAAGTCGCAGAGCGGCATCACGTCCTGCTTATAGGGAATTGTGACGTTTACACCGTCAAAATCCCGTGCGAGCATAAAGGGAATAAGCGCGTCTTTCTCAAGCTCGCGCAGTGTGTAGTCGGGATTGCCGAGCAGCTTATGGATTTTCGGGGAATGGGAGTGGGGCAGATGCTCTCCGACGATTGCGTATCGCATGTCAGACCTCGGAGTAGCAGCCGAGGAAAGAGCCGCCTTCGTATTCGGCGTCGAACAGATCGAGCGTTTCGACAAGACCGTCCGAATAGAGCGAGGAATCGAAATCCAAATAGAACATGTACTCGAAATCTTTGCCCGGAATTGGCCGGCTTTCGATTTTGGAGAAGTTTACGCCGAGGGTTGCGAACTTGGAGAGAATCGTGAACAGCGAACCGGGCGTATGGGGCAGGGTGAACATAATGCTGATTTTATTGGATCCGGGATAAATTTCAAGCTCCTTGGAGATGCAGATGAAGCGCGTATAGTTGTTGTCGCTGTCTGCAATGCCGTCGGCAAGCCTGGTCAGGCCGTACATGGCCGCGCAGTTTTCGTTGCAGATGGCGGCCGCATCGGTGCGCTTGCTTTCTGCAAGCATTTTGGCCGCTGTCGCTGTGTTGGCGCATTCGGTAATTTTGACATCTTTGCCGAGCGATTTCAGAAATTCCTGACACTGCCCGATGGCCTGCGGATGCGAGAAAACTTCGCGGATGTCCGTAAGTTTTACACCCTTTTTAGCGGAGAGCGTATGGTCGATGCGAAGTTTAATGCTTTTGACAATGTAGAATTTATGGCGCTTCATCAGGTCATAGACCTCAGTGACCGAGCCGTGCAGGTTGTTGCTGATCGGCAGAATGCCGTACCGGCAAAAACCGCTGGCAACGGCGTTGAAAACGCCCTCAAAGGTGCCCATGTACATAATGCTCGGAATGGAGAAAAGTTTTTCGGCCGCAACCTGCGAATAGGCGCCTTCGGTTCCCTGACAGGCAACGGTGCAGGCCGTGGGCAGCATTTTCGGCGTTTTCTCGGCGGCGTCGCGGATTTTTGCGGCAAGACTTCCACCAGCGCCGAGCCGCGCGGTTTGGTAGGAGCGCGACACTTCAAACAGCGTGGTATACAGTACCTTTGTATAG
Organism: uncultured Eubacteriales bacterium; assembly: GCA_958414825.1. Classification (GTDB taxonomy): domain Bacteria; phylum Bacillota; class Clostridia; order Oscillospirales; family CAG-272; genus UMGS902. The sequence goes on from CATYXQ010000029.1 coordinate 7,565, forward strand.
GTGGCCATGCGGCTGTCCATGTCCTTGGTCAGGCGTGCGACGATCTCACGCTCGCGCCCCGGATAAGCGACCGGCAAATTGTTTTCTTTCTTATATTCCGCGATACTTGCGCAGAGTTCCATTCGCTTTGAGAAAGCTTCGCGAATCACGTCGTCAATTTTGTCAATCTGATTTCTTGCTTCATTCATGTCCATGAGTTTCTACCTCGCTTAAAATATCAAGTATGCATAGCGCGGCGACCGCTTCCGTGACGGGAACGGCGCGCACTGCAATGCAGGGGTCGTGTCTGCCGTGAATTTGCAGTATGGCATTTTCGCCGGTGCGAAGATTCACGGTTTGCTGTTCTTTGTAAATTGAGGGCGTGGGCTTTATTGCGATGCGGAAGAGAATCGGCATACCGTTTGTAATGCCGCCCTGTATACCGCCGCTGTGGTTGGTCGTGGTGACGATTTTGCCGTTTTGACTGGCAAAGGAATCGTTGTGCGCGCTGCCGAGCATGTCGGCCGCCGCAAAGCCGCTGCCGAACTCCACGCCGCGCACGGCCGGTATGCCGAACAGTGCGGCGGCCAGACGGTTTTCAACGCCGTCAAACATCGGATTGCCGCGGCCGGCCGGCACACCGACGACGGCGCATTCTATAACGCCGCCGACCGAGTCGCCGTCTTTCTTTGCAGCCTGGATTTCGCTCTGCATGGCGGCGCCTGCTTCATCAGATAAAACGGGAAAGGCTTTTCTTCCCGCTTCGTGCAGCCGGGCTTTCGGGTTTAGCGGATCGAACGGCGTATCCGAAACGCCGGCAACTTTTGCAAGGTGCGCGCCGATCTCTATGCCGCGGCGTGCAAGAATCTGGAGCGCGATTCCGCCGGCTGTGCAGAGCGGCGCGGTGAGCCGACCGGAAAAATGTCCGCCTCCGCGGACGTCGTTTTTGCCGCCGTAACGGACAGAAGCCGTATAATCGGCATGTGAGGGGCGGGGAAGATCCCGGAGGTTTGCGTAATCGCCCGAGCGCGTGTCCTTGTTGCGGATGATGGCGGTGATCGGCGCCCCGGTCGTTACGTTTTCGTACAGCCCGCACAGAAATTCGGGTATATCGTCTTCGTGCCGCGCGGTGGAAAACGCGTTGCGTCCCGGTGCGCGCCGCTGCATAAAGGCAAGGAGCGTGTCCATATCGATTTGCTCGCCCGCTGGTATGCCGTCAAGCGTCATTCCGATTGCGGCGGCGTGCGATTCGCCGAAAATTTCAACGGTTATGTGTTTGCCCATTTGTGAGGACATGGCATTTACCTCCGAGTTTCTGAAAGTCTTCAAAAAAGGACGGATAGGATTTGGCGACAGCTTCTGCGCCGCACACGACTGCGCCGCCAGCAGTTTTGGTCGCCAGAATTGCTGCGCTCATGGCAATGCGGTGGTCGTTTGCCGCGTCGCATATACCGCCGCAAAGCGTACTGCCTCGTATGATGAATCCGTCCGGCTGACATTCGATGCTGCCGCCAAGCGCGCGAATCATTTCGGCGGTGGTATGCAGACGGTCGCTTTCCTTGATTTTCAGGCGCGCGCCGCCTCGAATTTGGCTGACGCCGTCGGCCGTCGCCAAAGCGGCGGCAAGCGCAGGAAGCGCGTCGGGCATATCCTCGCCGTTAAAGGAAACGGCGCGCAGCGGCGCTGCGGCGACGGTAATCTTGTCGCCGAACCACTTTATCGCCGAGCCGGCTTCGGCGAGAACGGCGACTGCGTTTTTATCCCGCTGTAATGAGTCGGGCAACAGACCCGTGACGGTTACCTTGCCGCCGAGCGCGCCTGCGCAAAGCCAGAAGAGCGCGTTTGACCAGTCTCCCTCCGCTGTGTAGTCCGGGACGGCGTGAAAACGCTGTCCGCCCGGTACGCGGTATCCCCATGTGTTTTTTTTGATTTGAATGCCGAAGCGCCGCAGTGTTTTGAGGGTCATATCCACATAACCGGCGGAGACCAACGGCGTTATCAGGCGGATTTCACTGTCTCCTGTAAGCAGGGGCAGAGCGAAAAGCAGTCCGCTGATGTATTGGGAACTGACGTCCCCACGAATTTCATAGACGCCGCTTTTCAGTCTGCCGCGGCAGGAGATGGGGAGAAAATTGCCGGATACTTCGGCGCCGCCGGCGCGCATGGCTTCACACAGGTGTTCGAGCGGACGGCGGCGCAGACCGGGCGCGCCGTCCAGCGTATATGCATCATACAGTGCCGCCGCTACGGGCAGCAGCAGCCGGGCGGTGGTTCCGCATTCGCCTGCAAACAGCGCCGGTGCGCCGTTCTTTTTCAGATTGCCCTTAACCTCGGCGCGAAAGCCCTCTGTCTCGCTGTGAAAGGAGATGTTCGCACAGAGCGCACAGAGCGCGTTGGCCGTTGCTTTAATATCGTCGGAAAGCGTGGTAAAACGAATGCATGAGCAGCCGTCCGAAAGCGCAGCGGCAATCAGAAATCGATGTACATCGGATTTTGAGGAGATTGCGCGGATGCAGCCAGACAGCGGGGCGTTTTCAATTTGGATATCCATATATGCCTCACAGTCCAGCTTCGATCAGCGCGCGTACATCGGAAGCGGGGCTTTTCCGAATAACGCTGTCGCCGATGCGTTCGGGAATAATCAGATTGATAAAGGCGCCGTCCGATTTTTTATCGGAGAGGGTGAGCGCGGCAAGCGTATCTGCGTCAAAGTCACAGCGGTCGGGCAGGGAACATGCGCAAAGCGCCCGCTCTATGCGCTCCGCAGTTCCCGCAGCAGCCATGCCGAGCCGTTCCGCGCCGCGCGCAATGACGGCCATGCCGATGGCTACCGCATGTCCGTGCGTGATGCGAAAGTTCGACGCGGCTTCTATAGCGTGACCCACGGTATGACCGAGATTCAGAAGCTGCCGCTGTCCTCGGTCAAATTCATCGGCGGACACGATATCTCGCTTAATTTCGACGCAGCGGGCAATCAGTGCCTCTAAATTTTCATTTTTATAATTCTGAATCTGTTTAAACAGCGCTTCATCGCAGATCACGCCGTATTTCAGCATTTCCGCAAGGCCGTCCTGCCATTGAAGCGGTTTCAGCGTCTGAAATGTATTTGTGTCGCAGAGCACCAGTTTGGGCTGATGAAATGCGCCGCACAGATTTTTTCCGTGTGAGAGATCGACGGCGGTTTTTCCTCCGACCGAGGAATCCACGGCGGCGAGCAGCGTGGTCGGCAGCTGAACAAAGTCTATGCCGCGCAGAAATACAGATGCCGCAAAGCCGGCCATGTCGCCGGTTACGCCGCCGCCGAGCGCTAAGATCAGATCGCTGCGGCAGAAATGCTTTTGCGCAAGTGTTTCCAAAAGCTTCTCAAGCGTGGAGAGGCGCTTTTGCGCTTCGCCGTTTGGAAAAATAAAGGAAGAACAGTCGAATCCGGCGCTTTGCACAGCGCGTGCAAGACGGTCGCCGTATAGTGGAAAAACAAGGTCGTCCGACACGATCATGACGCGCTTGCCACGGGCGATTTTGGCGATTTCCGTTCCGGCCTTGTCAAGCAGACCGGCGCTGATGTGTACAAAATATTCCGTACTGGTGTGGATCGGGATGGTTCTCATGTTTTCCTCACAGTCTGTCGGCTTCGATTTTTCGGGCGTTTCCGTCGGCAAGCAGCGTGTGCATCATTTGTTTGTCCTCGTTGTCGAGCGCCGTTTTGTATTTTTGCAGATTTTCAATCAGTTCTTCGATCATATTGGAAAGGTTTTCGCGATTTTCAAAAAACAGTTCAGTCCACATATCCGGATTCAGTCTTGCAACGCGCGTCATGTCCCGAAATGAACCGGCGGAAAAACCGCCGTGCTCGGTTGCGTATTTGCCCTGTACATAGGCGCTGGAAACGACGTGGGCAAGCTGAGAGGTAAACGCGATGATTTTATCGTGCTGCGAATAGGTGCTGCGTGTGATATGGCAAAAACCGATGGCACGGCAGAGTTCCGATACCGTTTCAAATGCCTGTGCGTCTGTGCAGTATTCCGTGCAGAGAATCATGGAAGCGCCCTCGAAAAGGGAAGCAAAAGCGTAATCAAAACCGCTGTGTTCGATTCCGGCCATCGGATGTCCGCCGATAAAACGGAGCGAGGTGCCGGCGACCAGAGCGCCGATTTTGGTGCAGACTTCGGTTTTGATGCCGCAGGTGTCAAGCAGAATGGCATTCTGCTTGAAAACGCCGAGGTTTTGGCTGATGAATTCAATCGCGGCTTTCGGGTAGAGCGCAATCAGGATGAGGTCGCAGTTTTTGATGTTTTCGGGCGTGGCTTTTTCGTCGATTGCGCCGATCTCCAGCGCTCGTTCGACAACCGCCGCGTCCGCGTCCGCGCCGATTACCGTATGCAGTGTGCGCTCCTTAATGGCTTTTGCGAACGATCCGCCTATAAGTCCGAGTCCGCAGATGAAAAGCTTCATAGTTTTTTGTCCTTTGTTCATAGTATAGCAGCTTTCAGCCGATTTTTCAATCATCCTTTGTATGCATAAGGACGCACAGCTTCGACCGCCTGCATGACGTCGTCAAACGCTTCGGGCGTCAGCGACTGCTTGCCGTCGCAGAGCGCGTGCGCAGGATCGTTGTGAACCTCCACAATCAGGCCGTCCGCACCGGCGGCGGTGGCCGCGATGCACATCGGTTTGACAAGTCGCGCGACGCCGGTCGCGTGACTCGGATCTATGATAACCGGCAGATGCGTGCGTTCTTTCAGTACCGGGATTGCACAGAGATCAAGCGTGTTGCGTGTAGTAGCCGTTTCAAAGGTGCGTATGCCGCGTTCGCAGAGAATCACCTGCTCGTTACCGCCAGCCATAATGTATTCGGCGCTCATCAAAAGCTCTTCGATTGTGCTGGCCAATCCGCGCTTGAGCAGAATCGGCTTATTGGTATGTCCGAGTTCTTTGAGCAGTTCAAAGTTTTGCATGTTCCGCGCGCCGACCTGAATGACGTCCACTTCTTCAAAGAGGGGAAGCTGGGATATATCCATAATTTCAGTTACAATCGGCAGTCCGGTTTCCGCTTTGGCTTCGAGAAGCAGTTTGATTCCCTCGCCGCGCATACCTTGGAATGAGTAGGGCGAAGTACGGGGCTTGAACGCGCCGCCGCGCAGAAGCTTAGCGCCGCTCTTTTTTACATCGGAAGCCACTTCGCAGATCTGCGCCTCGGATTCGACGGAGCAGGGGCCGGCAATGACCGCGAAATTCCCGCCTCCGATTTTGACGCCGCCGATGTCAATGACCGTGTCCATCGGGTGAAATTTGCGGTTGGCGTTTTTGTAGGGTTCCTGAATGCGCTTGACGTTTTCAACAATATCCAGCGCGCCGAGCAGATCGATGTCTACCTTTGATGTGTCGCCTACAAGCCCGAGAATCGTAGAGTTTTGCCCTTCGCTTTTGTGAACCTTCAGCCCCATGCTCTGAATCCAGGATTCAAGCTGTTCAAGCTGAGCTTTGTCAGCATTCTGCTTTAGAATAACAACCATGATATTCGTCTCCTTAAAAATAAAAATTATAAAATAATCAAAATAAAAACGGGGCTTGCAGCTTATCTTGCTGCAAGCCCCGTGTATATCCGCAGAGTTCAACTTTTATGCGGTCACAGATTTTTGAACAGCAAAATAAGCCTTATCCATAAAATAGATAAAGCAAAAATAAAAATATGCAAATACGCTGTTCAAGCACATGTTCCGCATCATTTTTTGATAACCTTTCTCTGGTTTCCTAAAGTGTAGCACAAAAAAAGGCGCAAGTCAACAGTGAAATTGAAAATTTATTTAGGCAAAGCTATAGAAATATTTCTGTATTTATGCTACAATTTGAGTAGAATACATTAAATTGTCTGAAAATGAGGGAATGAACATGCCTGTATTATACGGCGGATATACAAAAGAAGAAATTTTAGCGAGAGTCGATCATACGCTTTTGCGGCCGGACGCTGTTTGGCCGCAAATCCGGCAAATTATAGATGAGGGGATTTCGTATGAGACGGCTTCAGTCTGCATTCCGCCGTCGTTTGTTCGGCGCGCCGCCGAATATGCGGGCGGTGAAATCAAAATCTGTACGGTGATTGGTTTTCCAAACGGATACAGCACCGCAGCGGTCAAGGTTTTTGAAACTGAAGATGCGGTCAAAAACGGCGCGGATGAAATCGATATGGTCATTGACATAGGCGCGCTTCGTGCGGGCGATTACGCCGCGCTGCTTGACGAAATCCGCGCGGTTCGGGCGGCATGTTCGGGAAAAATCCTGAAAGTGATTATCGAAACCTGTCTGCTTAGCACAGACGAGAAAATTCGTATGTGCGAGATCGTTTCCACCTCAGGTGCGGACTATATTAAAACCTCAACCGGTTTTGCCGGCGGGGGCGCAACCTTTTCGGATATTGAACTGTTTGCTGCTCATGTCCGAGGAATCAAAATCAAAGCGGCGGGCGGAATACGCAGCATCGAGGATGCGGCGCATTTTATGCGGCTCGGCGCAGAGCGTCTGGGCACAAGCTCGCTGATCCGGCTTTTTGAGGAGGAGAAAGCGTGAAACGTGTATTTTTAATCGTCCTTGACAGCCTTGGCGTCGGTGCGATGCCGGACAGTGCGGATTTCGGCGACAGCGGCGCGGATACGCTTGGGACAATTCGCCGCTCGCCTCAATTTGCACTTCCGGTTCTGCGTGAATACGGCTTATTCAATATTGACGGAGTCGAAGGCGGCACGGAAGATCCAAAGGGCGCGTATGCGCGCATGACCGAGGCTTCGCGGGGCAAGGATACGATTATTGGTCATTGGGAAATGTGCGGCGTTTTGTCCGCGCGGGATTTGCCGGTGTATCCGCATGGGTTTCCGAAAGTGATCATGGATACTTTTGAGCGGCTGACCGGCCGCGGAACACTCTGCAATCTTCCGTATTCCGGTACGCAGGTCATTGCCGATTACGGACGGGAGCATATCCGTACTGGAAAGCTTATTGTGTATACCTCGGCTGACAGTGTGTTTCAAATTGCCGCGCATGAGGATGTTGTACCGGTAGAGGAGCTTTACCGCTGCTGTGAAATTGCCCGAGAAATTTTGCAGGGCGAGTATGGCGTCGGGCGCGTGATAGCACGGCCGTTTGCCGGTGAGTTCCCGTATACGCGCACGGCGCGGCGGCATGATTATGCGTTGCCGCCCCCGCATGAGACGCTGCTCGACCAGATTTTTGCGGCGGGGCTTGATACGATTGCCGTCGGAAAAATCAGTGATATTTTTGCCGGACGCGGAATCGGAAAATCGGTTAAAACCAACGGAAATGCGGACGGTATGCAGAAAACTGAAGCGCTTTTGAAAATGGATTTTCAAGGACTTGCCTTTGTAAATTTGGTGGATTTTGATATGCTGTACGGTCATCGGCGGGATATTGACGGTTACGCCGCCGCCCTTGGCACATTTGACAAATGGCTTGCGTCCTTTATTTCGGATATGCGTCCTGAGGATTTTTTGATGATTACGGGCGATCACGGTTGCGATCCCGGTTTTCGCGGAACCGATCATACCCGCGAGTATACGCCCCTGCTTGCAATCGGGCGGAATGTGCGCCCGGTCAATCTCGGTACACGGCACAGTTTTGCGGATATCGGCGCGACTGCGGCCGAATATTTGAGCGTTGAATACCCATTGCCGGGCGAGAGCTTTTTGCAGCAGATACTGTGAGGAAAAACATGACAAAAGAAGAACTGGCGCTGTGTGCCGAAAAAGCGATGCGGCGCGCATACGCGCCCTATTCAGGCTGCTTTGTCGGCGCGGCGCTGCTGGCTGAAAACGGGCAGGTTTATCTCGGCTGCAATATTGAAAATGCGGCGTTTGGTCCGACGATTTGCGCGGAGCGTGCCGCGATAGCTTCTGCTGTGTCGGACGGTCAGCGCCTTTTTTCGGCGCTTGCGATTGCAGGCGGAAAAAATGGCAAAATCGGCGCGCCCTTTGTGCCGTGCGGCGTTTGCCGCCAGGTCATGCGCGAGTTTTGCGGGGATGATTTTCCGGTCTATGTCGCGAGTGGGGACGGAAAAATTCTGTCCTATACGCTCGGCGCGCTTTTGCCCGAAAGTTTCGGCGGGGGGCATGTAAAATGAAAACAGCGTTGCATATGTGATAAAAAATGTGTGCAGATATAGCAGGTATAATGGTATATACCAAGTTAAAATCGCAACGGCAACGGTGTGAAAATAATACGCCGGTTTGTTTTAAAATTCTGATTTTCTGTGTTTTTAAAAAGGGGGGATTTTATGCTGTCTGACAACAATCTGCAATATCATATCGGTTGCAGCGGGGGGGACGTCGGACGCTATGTGATTTTGCCCGGTGATCCTGCCCGGTGCGAAAAGATCGCCGCGTATTTTGACGATGCTGTCTTCGTTTCGCAGAACCGCGAGTTTACCGTTTATACCGGCACATTGATCGGAGAACGGGTGAGCGTTTGTTCCACTGGCATCGGAGGCCCCTCCAGCGCAATTGCAATGGAGGAATTGTTTGCGATTGGCGCGGATACTTTTATCCGGGTAGGGACGGCGGGCGGCATCGACCGTCGGGTGCGTGCCGGCGACTGTGTGATCGCAACCGGCGCGGTGCGGCAGGACGGTACCAGCCGTGAATATGCTCCGTCTGAATATCCGGCGGTTGCCGATTTTGAGGTCACACAGGCGCTGGTTTGGGCGGCGGAGGAGGCGGAATTCCGGTTTCATACCGGCATTGTGCAGAGCAAGGATTCCTTTTACGGACAGCACAGTCCACACCGTATGCCGACCGAGACGGAATTGCTTGGCAAATGGGAAGCCTGGAAGCGGCTCGGTGTGCTCTGTAGTGAGATGGAAAGCGCGACTCAGTTTGTCGTTGCCGATTCGCTCGGCGCGCGCTGCGGCGCAGTCTTTCATATTGTCTGGAATCAGGAACGAAAAGAAGCGGGTTTGGATGATATGGATGAAATGAAACCCGATACCGACCTTGCCATTCGGATTGCGGTGGAAGCGCTTAAAATCCTGATTGAACGCGACCGCGCATAGAATTCGCTCACAGAGCGGCGTGCAGTGAATCAATCTGTGCCGTATACGAATGTAAAAATACGCGGCAGTATTTGCCTTATAAAAAGCAAATACTGCCGCGAAATGGCAGACAGAACAAGTTCCGTAAGCCAGACAAAGTTCGTGCGGAAAATATTTTCGATTATTTGTTTGCGTTTTCCAGCATATCGACGATTGCAGATTTTGAAGTTAATCCGATATGCGAATCGGCCATATCTCCGTTTTTCATGACGACGAGCGTCGGAATGCTCATGACCGAGAATTCTGCGGCTAACGACTGTGCTTCGTCCACGTTGACTTTGCAGATTTTGAACTCAGGGTGTTCCTCTGCGATTTCGTCTACAATGGGGGAGACCATTTTACAGGGACCGCACCAGTCGGCGTAAAAATCGATCAGAGCGACGCCGGAGTAATTTTTGATTTCATTTTCAAAATTTTCTGCATTCAGTTTGATAACGGACATACTGTTGCACCTCTTTGCATTTTAATTTTCGGTATGCGGATACCGATACCGATTTTTCGATGAATATAGTATAGCACAAAAAACCGATACTGACACTATAATTTACAAAAATTTTATACAAAGTTCGGATTTGCCCGGAAAATAAAATATGGCTGAGTCTGTGCTTTGCAAATAGGATTACAGTTGTGATTTTGGAGGTTTATTATGTTTGACGTTTGCGTTATCGGCGCCGGTCCTGCTGGCATGAGCGCGGCGATTTATGCCTGCCGTGCGGGACTGCGTACGGCAATTTTTGAAAAAACGGTTTGCGGAGGCCAGATGGCCAATACGCCTGAGATTGCCAATTATCCGGGGATTTCTGAGACTTCCGGCGCAGCGCTTTCTGAATCCATGCGCGCGCAGATGCTTTCGCTCGGCGCTGAGCTTTATACGGAAGAAGTGTTGTCTATATCCGGAAATCCCCCTTTTTTGCTGAAAACCGCCTCGGAGCAATATACAGCGCGGTCATTGATCCTGGCTAACGGTGTTGAGCGCCGAAAGCTCGGCGTACCGGGCGAGGATCGCTTGATGTATCGCGGCGTGTCTTTTTGTGCAGTCTGCGACGGCATGTTCTTCCGCGGCAAGCGGATCGCAGTTGTCGGGGGCGGCAATACCGCGCTTGAGGATGCGCTGTATCTTTCGGGCATTTGTGAAAAGGTATACCTGATTCACCGCCGGGATGCGTTCCGAGCGCAAAAGGTGTTTACAGACCGCATTTTTGCCGCAGAGAACATCGAGACTCTGTATAATACAACTGTTAAGGAAATTCTTGGGGAGCAGAAAACGGAGGCGCTGCTGCTTCAAACGGCTGAGGGAGAGCGGAAAATTGAGGTTGCCGCCGTGTTTGTTGCGGTGGGACTTGTTCCCGACAATGCGCGCTTCAGTACGCTTGTATCGCTGGACAAAGCCGGATATATTGAGGCGGATGAGGATACGCACACCGTGCGCCGCGGCGTTTTTGCTGCAGGCGATACCCGGGTTAAGACATTGCGGCAAATCGTTACGGCGGCGGCGGACGGAGCCAGGGCTGCAACTGAGGCGGAAAAATATATCCGCAGCCTATGATGATTGCGGGAAACGCATATTTTAAAACAGACATATCAGTTCATGCCTGTGTTTTTGATTCATAGTATTCATGCTTCCTGTTTGTTTTGTTGCGGAAGCGCTCGGTGGTGGAACGGCGTGACCAGTACGGCAACGATTACGAAATAAAAAAGATAAATAAGAAACGGGCAAATCTCAAAAGAGATTTGCCCGTTTTCAGCAGATTGAATTTTTGAATCAGAGCGCTTTTGTTTCCGGCAACTCTTTCAGCAGCGCGGCGCGCGCTTTGTAGTCCGGCAATACCGCAGATAATGCTGCATAGAACGCTCCGGAGTGGTCAAAATGCAGCAGGTGGCAAAGTTCATGTACGACAACGTAATCCTGAGCCGCGTCGGGATAGAGCATCAGCCGCCAGGAATAGCAGATATTGCCGTTTTTGCCGCAGGATCCGAAGCGGCTTTTTGCATCTGTTATACGGACGCGGCTGTAGGTAAGTCCCATAGCGGCGGCAAAACAAGCGGTTTTTTGCGGCAGAATTTTTTCTGCCTGTTTGCGCAAATTCGTGATTTTTTCAGGGTTCAGCGCGTCAAAAGCCGCCGCGCGTTTTCGTGCATCCGCAAGTTTTCTTTGAATCCATGCGTCGTGCGCCGAGATGAAAACTTCAATTTGCTTATTTGATGTGTGAAGCGGAGCTCGCACCAGCAGCCGCGCATCTTGTGTAATTTCCAAAGCGAGTGTGCGTCGTTTGGAACGGATGATTTCAAATTGGGACGTCATTTCACCTCGATCAGCTCGTAGGACATGGAACCGATGCCGATAGCCTGTCCGTGCTCAAGCTGCGTGCGCCAAGCAGTGTTCGGCGAAATATCGGTAAAATGGTCTCCGTGGGTGTGCTCGGCTTCGTCTAACATTGATCCTTTGAGAATCGGGGCTTTGAGTACGGCTTCTGCACATGCGGTGTCCAGCGCTACGGGATCAAAGGAGGCGAACATGCCGATATCGGGTACGATCGGCGCATCATTTTCGCCGTGACAGTCGCAGAACGGCGAAACGTCAATCACAAGGCTGATATGAAAGTTGGGACGTCCGTCGATAATAGCCTTGGTGTATTCGGCAATTTTGCAGTTGAGTATTTCGCCTTTTTCGTCCATGGAAGCGACGATGGCGTCTTTGGGACAGACGCCGATACAGCGACCGCAGCCGGCGCATTTGTCGTGGTCGATATGTGCGATTCCGTTTTCCAGCACGGCGCCGTTATGCGCGCAGATTCGTGTGCATGCGCCGCAGCCGATACAGCGGTTTGACTTAACGGTTGGCTTTCCGGCGCTGTGCATCTCCATTTTCCCGGCTCGGCTTCCGCCGCCCATACCGATGTTTTTCAGCGCGCCGCCGAAGCCTGCGCATTCATGTCCTTTAAAGTGGCTGAGTGAAATGACAATGTCGGCGTCCATCAGCGCGCGCCCGATTTTGGCTTCCTTTACATAGGTAGCGCCTTTGACGGGTATGAGCGCTTCATCAGTGCCTTTAAGTCCGTCTGCAATGATGGTATGCACACCGGTTTGAAAAGGATTGTAACCGTTTTCATATGCGCTCTCTAAGTGATCGAGCGCGTTTTTTCGTCTGCCGACGTACAGCGTGTTACAATCGGTCAGAAACGGTCTGCCGCCCAGTTCTTTTATGTAGTCGCAAACGGCTTTGGCATAGTTTGGGCGCAGATATGCGAGGTTCCCCGGCTCGCCGAAGTGAATTTTGACGGCGGTAAATTTGCCCTCAAAATCAATGTTTTCAATTCCGGCTTGTTTCATCAGGCGTTTTAATTTTTTCGGCAGGCTTTCTCCCGATTTTGCGCGCATGTTGGTAAAATATACTTTTGATTTTTCCATTTTTTGCCTCCGAGGTTTTGATTTTCATGTTTTTATTATAGCGGAAATGATAGCCGGTTGCAATAGGAAATTGCTTTGTATTTTACGGTAAGCTTACATCGGACGGATTGTTGTCCGTCCTCCGCGCGTTTTTGTCCGTTTCCTGCATTTGTCCGGATTTACTCGGCGCCGAACGTATGATCGAATTCTTTGGCAAGCGGTGTTCCGTCAGAAAGGAAACGGTTCATTTGACCGATCAGCCGCAGCGAATATTCTGTTGCTTCTTCACAAAGTGAAGTCAGAACACGGTCGCTTTCCGCGCAGTTCGGATTTTCGTGTTCCGGAATGATCATACCGCCGATCAGCCGACCGAGTCCGATCAGCCGTAACAGCCGCAGCATACGTCTGCGCTTTGGCAGGGAAGCGGCGTAAAGCAGATCTGTGATGGATATCATATATTTTTCCGCTTTTAAAATCGTTTTGGGCGGGATATTTTGATAAAATGGAGCAATGATTGCGGCGCTGCGGCTGCTTGGCTGAATGTGTGCGCATGGTCGGTGACAAAGCGGATTCAATCCGTCTCTCAGCATCAGCGTGCGGTCGAGCGAGCTTTCAATTTCCAAGTGGTTGGTTCGCTGTGTGCGGATAGCGACGTCTATATAGGGATGGCATAGGCTATCCAGCGCAAAATGGCAGACCAGTCCGTAAAGATAAGCAAGCGCGGCGTCTGGATTTGCAGAAGCGGCATAGGCAGCGGTTGCTGCCTGGAAAAATTTTCGTCCGCTTTTTTTATGAATGCTGAAACCGGCTACGCTTGCGCGCGCGCGCAGGTAGGGCTTGTAATAGAACAGCAGATCGGGGCCGTGCAAGCCCAGATCATACAGTGCTTGTTCTTTTTTAACAATATTGTATATGTCTTTCGGCAACTGCGTCTGCACGGTATGTCCGACTTTGTAATGCGCGTATGCGCCCGGCATAAATTCACCTTCTAAGTTCAGTTCGTTTAAAATTTGATTCTCTATTCTATCATATAACAAAAAGGACCATTTAGACAGTCCTTTTCCGAAAAAGTTATTTTGATTGGGAGAACGATTTTATTATATCATGCAAATAGAATATTTGCAAGGTCAACGCATATATTCCGGGGGATTGGCTGTGATAAAAATCTGCGGCAGGTCTCATGACCTGCCGCAGATGGATATGGATAGCGCATTTTTCAAAACCGCTTTATTTTCGGTGCATCAGCGGAATATAGGGGGTATCCGGCTGTACATTCATATATGCGGGACGAATAATTTTTCCGTTGTTGATTAGTTCTTCGATTCTGTGCGCGCTCCAGCCGGCAATTCTTGCTATGGCGAAAATCGGCGTAAAGAGTTCCTCCGGAAGATTCAGCATGGAATAAACAAAGCCGCTGTAGAAGTCTATGTTGGCGCAGATCGGCTTATTTGTACCGTTCCGGCGGTAAAGCAGCTGCGGTGCAATCTCGGCGACGCGCGTGTACAATTCAAATTCGTCTTTTCTGCCTTTTTCAACCGACAGCTTTTCTACGTAACCTTTGAAGATTTGCGCACGTGGATCAGATTTTGTATACACCGCGTGTCCGATGCCGTATATGAGACCGCTGCGATCAAAAGCTTCTTTGTCGAGAATGCGGGACAAATAGGCTTCGATTTCCGCATTATCCTCCCAGTCGCGGACATGCTCCATAATGTCGGCGAACATATGGATAACTTTGATGTTGGCTCCGCCGTGGCGCGGCCCTTTCAGGGAACAGAGCGAGGCGGCCATAGCCGAATAGGTGTCGGTACCGGATGAAGTGACTACATGATTGGTGAACGTTGAGTTGTTTCCTCCGCCGTGTTCCGCATGCAGAATCAGAGAAATATCCAGGATCCGCGCTTCGAGTTCGGTATATTTTTTGTCTCTGCGCAGAAGCAGCAGGATGTTTTCCGCCATTGAACGGCTACGGCTTGGCGTGTTGATATACAGGCTGTGTCCCTCAATAAAATGATTATACGAGTGATAAGAGTATATCGTAATCAACGGAAGTACCGCAATCAACTGTAAGCACTGGGCGAGCACGTTTGGGATTGAGATGTCGTTTGCCAGTTGATCGTAGGAATACAGGGTCAATACGCTTCGGGCAAGAGAATTCATCAGATCCTGTGAGGGCGCGCGCATAATGACGTCGCGCACGAATCCGTCCGGCAGGGAACGGTAGGAGGCGAGCAGTGCAGAAAAATCCTTTAACTCGGCGGGATTTGGCAGTTTTCCCATCAAGAGAAGAAAGACGGTTTCTTCAAAGCCGTACCGCTTTTCCGCAACAATGCCCTCGGTGAGGTCATAGATGTTGATTCCGCGGTAACGCAGTTCACCATCACAGTATTCCTTGCTGCCTTTTTCTTCTTTGGTTCCGTGGACGGAAGAAATTTCGGTCAGACCGGTCAGAACGCCCTTGCCGTCTGCATCGCGAAGTCCGCGCTTGACGTCGTAGGTTTTATAAAGCGATGCGTCAATATTGCTGTTTTCGATGCATTGCCGCGCGAGCGTATTGATGTATGCAAATTCGGACACGCTTGTATCTCCTTTTTTGATAAATTATTTCGGATAAACCGGAATTCAAAGCGCCGCAAGCGTGCGAAGCAGATAATCTGCAAATTCGCCGCATTTTGCTCCGTTACGATCACCGGTAACATGAAGCTTTGCCTCATCGCCGGTACAGATGCGCATTGCGGACGCGAGCTTGTCGGCCTCCGAAATATAGCCGACATGCCGCAGCAGCATTTCCACAGCTTTCAAAATACTTGAGGGATTGGCGTATTCGCCGATCCCCTCCTCGATCATGCGAGGCGCGGAGCCGTGTACCGCCTCAAACATAGCATAGCGCCCGCCGATGTTTGCGCTGCCAGCAGTCCCGACGCCGCCTTGAATCTGTGCCGCTTCATCGGTGATGATGTCGCCGTAAAGATTGGGCAGTACAAAAACTTCAAAACGGGAGCGAATTGCCGGGTTGACAAGGTTTGCCGCCATAATGTCGATATACCAGTCCTCGATGCAGAGTTCCGGATATTCGCGTTCAGCAAGCTCACGGCAGATGCGCGCGAATTTTCCATCGGTTTTTTTCATAATATTGGCTTTTGTGACGATTGATACGTTCTTTTTCCCGTTTTGGCGGGCAAAGTTGTACGCGGCGCGCGCGATTCGCTCGGTGCCGAGGTCGGTCGTAACTTTGAAATCACAGGACAAAACGCCCGGAATTTCCACGCCGCGACTGCCGAGCACATATTCTCCCTCGGTATTTTCGCGGTAGAAAGTCCAATCGATGCCGAGTTCCGGCACGGCTACCGGCCTCACGTTGGCAAACAGGTCAAGTTCGCGGCGAAGCGCTACATTTGCGCTTTCAAGTTCGGGTGCGCCCGTGCCGCCTTTCGGCGTTGTGGTCGGACCTTTCAGCAGGACGTGGCATTCTTTAATTGCGGCGAGAACGTCGTCCGGAATGCTCTGACCCTTTTGCATACGGTTTTCAATGGTGAGACCCTCGATGCGGCGCAGTTCTACACGACCGGATTTGATTTTGTCGTCCAGCAAATATTCGAGTGTGCGGGTAGCCTCGCGGCAGATAATGGGGCCGATACCGTCGCCGTCGCAAATTCCGATAATCAGTTTGTCGAGCGCGGCGTAATCTACCGGACGGGACAATTCTTCCATCTTTTTCGTGCGTTCTGTTTGCTCAAGGAGCAGCGTTTCAAAGGATTTAGCGGCGCTTTTTATGGATTGGGTGTATTCGTTCATTTTTTCGTTCCTTATTTCTGATTTGATGATTTCGTTTCTCTGGTATAGGGGAGCAGGCCGCCGGCGCGCAGAATGTCAATTTGCCGGTCGGTCAGCGCGCAGCAAAGCGGAATTTTCGTTCCGTCGGACAGAGACAGGATCGCTTCGCCTTTGTGAACGGCGTCAAAAATGTTGTCGAGTATGATGTCATCGCCCTCCGAGATTTTGTCGTAATCTGACG
>CATYXQ010000030.1 GCA_958414825.1 uncultured Eubacteriales bacterium
CTTCACAGGTGAAGAGGAACCGCCCCGCCGCCGTGTCACTACCTGCCAAAAATGTATCCGCACCCCCGACCTTGAGCGTGTCGGACACACTGCGCGCCACGGCACATATTTTGAAATGCTCGGCAATTTTTCGTTCGGCGATTATTTCAAAAACGAGGCGATTCCGTGGGCATGGGAATTTCTGACCGAATGTCTTGAGATTCCAGCCGACCGTCTCTATCCCTCCATCTATCAAAACGACGAGGAAGCTTTTGAGATCTGGACAAAAAAAGTAGGCGTCCCGGCTGAAAAAGTCATTCGACTCGGGAAAGAGGATAATTTCTGGGAACACGGCAGCGGTCCATGCGGCCCCTGCTCCGAGATCTATTTTGACCGCGGTGAAAAATACGGCTGCGGCAGCCCGGACTGCAAGCCCGGTTGCGACTGCGATCGTTTTATGGAGATTTGGAACAACGTATTCTCCCAGTTTAACAACGACGGAAACGGAAATTATACCGATCTTGCGCAAAAAAACATCGATACCGGTATGGGGCTTGAGCGTTTAGCCTGCGTGATGCAGGATGTGGACAACCTATTTGAAGTGGACACGGTGCGCAAAATTCTGGACGCCGTCTGCGACATTGCCGGCGTAAAATACGGCGAAAATGCAGGCAAAGACGTCTCAATACGCGTGATTACCGACCATATTCGCAGCGCAACTTTCATGATCTGCGACGGCGTTGTTCCCTCTAACGAGGGGCGCGGCTATGTGCTTCGGCGCATTCTGCGCCGCGCTGCCCGACACTCCAAATTGCTCGGCATTACGCACGCGTTTCTCTCCGAACTCTGTGAAGTCGTCATCGAACAGAACATCGGCGCCTATCCGGAACTCGGTAGCCGACGCGACTATATCAAAAAAATCATCGCAATAGAAGAAGAGCGCTTTGACGCTACAATCGACTCGGGGCTTTCTATTCTTTCCAATTTAATAAAGAAAGCCATAGCAAACGGTCAAAAAACGCTGGACGGCGATGCTGTGTTCAAGCTTTACGATACGTTCGGATTCCCGGTCGATCTGACCCGCGAAATCGCCGAGGAAAAAGGGCTTGCATTGGATGAGGAAAACTTTACAAATCTGATGCGCGCACAGAAAGAGCGGGCACGCGCGGCGCGCGCAAACATCGGCGGTTGGAGCGAATCGTCCAAGACCCTGCTCGCCGCGCTTCCGAAAACCGAATTTCTCGGATACGATCAGGAGATCTGCGACGCCGAAATCCTCGCCATCATCGACGGGGACAACGCGCTTGAAGCGGTCAGCGACGGCGAATTCAGCCTGATCCTCAACCGGACAACTTTCTATGGAGAAGCGGGCGGACAGGTCGGCGACTCGGGTGTGATCCGCACAAAAAATGCGATCGCAAGCGTTATAGACACAAAAAAATCTGACGGCGTATATATTCATATCTGCCGTATGGCAAACGGCGTGCTGACAAAAGGCGAAACGGTTTCCGCTGAAATTGACAGTGTGCGCCGCGCGGCAATCCGCCGCAACCACAGCGCGGCGCATCTGCTGCACGCCGCCCTGCGCAAGATTCTCGGTACGCATGTCGAACAGGCCGGTTCCTATGTAGACGCAGGACGTGTGCGTTTTGACTTTACGCATTTTGCCGCGCTGACGCGCGAAGAGCTTTTTGCCGTCGAGCAATTGGTTAACACCCATATTCTGTTCGGCGAGCCGATCACTACTGTCGTAACCGATCCGGAATCCGCCAAAAAAGCCGGTGCAATGGCGCTGTTCGGTGAAAAATACGGCGCGAAAGTACGCATGGTTAAAATGGGCGCCTTTTCAACCGAGCTTTGCGCCGGAACCCATCTGGACAACACCGCAAAAGTCGGCCTTTTCAAGATCATTTCGGAGTCCTCGGTCGCCGCGGGAATCCGCCGCATCGAGGGCGCAACGGGACTCGGCGTTTTGAAACTGCTTGCGGACAGTGAAAAACTCGCAGCCGACGCGGCGGCCGAACTGAAGGCGGCTGATCCCGGAGAAATTGTTCACCGTGCGGCGGCGCTTCAAAACGAACTGAAGCAATTGAAAAAGGAACTGGAAGCCGCAAATCAAAAGTTATCCGAAAGCGCGCTGTCCGGTCTTTCCGAAAACGTCATCATCGTTCACGGCGTGGAACTAACCGCAGCCAAAATCGAGGGCAATGCACAGAGCGCGCGCACCGTCTGCGACAAAATCAAGGAAAGCAACCCCAAAGCCGTGGCCGTCATTGCCGCCGTAGAAAACGGCAAGCTGAATTTTGCCGCCTGCGCCGGCAAAGAAGCGGTAGCCATGGGCGCAAATGCGGGTAAGCTGGTCGGTGCGGTCGCGGCTATTACCGGCGGTCGCGGCGGCGGACGCCCCGACAGTGCAATGGCCGGCGGCGTAGAGATCCGAAAAGTGGAAGAAGCGCTTGCAGCAGCTTCTTCTATCCTATCGGGTATGCTGAGATAACAGCAAAATTTTCAATTTTGGATTCCGCACACGCCGCGAAAATGCGGCGTGTGCGGCTGTCAAAAAACAAAATTTCTTTGGGGGCGCATATTGGAGCCTCCTTTGGCGGCGTATTCTCGTCGCCGCGCCGTCTGCATACAACTTATTTCCGCTTTTAAAATCATTATTTTACTATATTTTATTTTTATCCGTATGCCAATTTATTTCAAAAAAGACTTGACAAGCTTATCCCGGTTTTATATAATATAAATTGTCTTTTTATGAATACACGTGAAGTATACGCTTCCGAATCCATACAAGGAGGTGCAACCAGAAATGCTTAGAACATATCAGCCTAAAAAGCGCCAGAGAAAAAAAGAGCACGGCTTTATGAAAAGAATGAAAACTGCCGACGGCAGAAAGGTTTTGAAGAGACGCCGCGCCAAAGGCAGAGCAAGACTCACCTATTGATTATGTTGAACCGAATCACTTACTCCCACGGGAGTCTCAAATCTCCGATAACTCTTTGTGCGGTTATCGGGGTTTTTGGTTTCGGCTTATTTTGGGATACGCTCTGCGTATTTCAAAGAACGGAAGAGGTATACCTGTGAAATACCGCGCCATCTGCGAAAATCACCTGTATTCAAAGGCATATAAGAAAGGCAGAAAGGCGGTCACACCGACCGTCGCGGTTTATGTCCTGCCTGATTTTAAAAAACACGCCCTGATGCGGGCGAATCCCGAAAAAAAATATATCAACCGCATCGGTCTGACCGTCGGGAAAAAAATCGGCGGCGCTGTTGCACGCAGCCGCGCCAAGCGAATCATCCGGCATGCTTACCGGCATATCGACGTCACAATCGGCGTAAAATCCGGCCATCTGATCGTCATTGCCGCGCGCGAAGCGATCCGCGGCAAAAAAATGCAGGACATCGAGCGTGATCTTCGATACGCGCTCCGTAAACTCGAGTTGTTATGAAGCATCTTTTTATCTGGCTGATACAGTTGTATCGCCGCTATATTTCACCGCTGAAACCGAGTTGTTGCAGGTTCACACCGACCTGTTCCGCCTACGCTGTCGAGGCGTTTACCAAACGTGGCTTTTTCTGCGGTTTGATTTTGACCGTCGGCCGCCTGCTTCGGTGCAATCCGTTTGGCAGGGGCGGTTATGATCCGGTACCCGAAAAAGGGTTCCGCCGCGCAAAACAACACAGCGATGAAAGCTGAAGAAAGGACGTTCCCAAGGGAACCGGATACCCCATGAATTCACTTTTTGACATCATCAACATACCTTTTTCGTATGTGATCCGTTTTTTTGACAGTTTCACCGGCAGTTATGCTCTGACTCTGCTGCTCTTTGCACTGATCATCAAACTTGTTTTTCTGCCGATGGGCATAAAGCAACAGAAGAATCAGATTAAAATGGCCGCGCTTCGTCCAAAAGAAGAAGTCATCCGCAAAAAATACGCCGGCCGAACCGATAGAGCGACCCAGCAAAAAATGCAGCAGGAGATCATGGAACTGCAGCAGAAAGAAAACGTCAGTCCGCTGGGCGGCTGTCTGCCTCTCATCATCCAAATGATCGTCATTGTCGCGCTCTATCAAATTATTCGCAATCCGCTGACCTATATCTGCGGAATCGGCATAGAGGGACTTGAAGCAATCAAAGCCGCTCTGCCGGAGATCACCATGCAGGGCGAACAGATCGGCGCAATCAGCGCAATCAACGGACTTGCGACAAGCAATCCGACCGCCTACGCTTCCCTGCTCGAACAGGTTCCCGGAATCGCCAATATTCCGAACTTCAGCCTGTTCGGAATGGATTTGACCGTGGTGCCGTGGAACACGTTCCCGTCCGTACACATGATTATCCCGATCGTCTGCTTTGTTTTACAGTTTGTCACGATGAAGCTGACGCGCAAATTCACCTATCAATCTCCTGCGGCTGAAGCCACGCAGAACAACATTTCCATGAAAATCATGGATTTCGCAATGCCCCTTATGTCGCTTTATTTCTGCTTTATTCTTCAGGGGGCAATCGGTCTGTACTGGATTTACCAAAACATATTTTCGTTTGCGCAGACCGTAATCCTGGCCAAAACCATGCCCGTTCCGAGATATACCGAGGAAGACATCAAAAAAGCGGAAAAGGAAATGAAAGCGAAAGGCTACAATACAAAAAAAGCCGATCTGCCCCGCGTGCGTTCCTTGCATCATATTGACGACGATGACTATGAGACGCTGCCAGAAGTGGAAAGCAAAGAATCCAAAGGCGCAGCACAGCCTCTTTTGAACGGCGAAAAAGTTCCGCTGAAAGACGAGAACGCTAAAAAGAAAAAAAAGAATGATTGAGAAAGGCAAGCCTCAGCTTGATATAAGGATTATGATTACCGAAATCGCAGCAACAGGAAAGAACGTCAACGAAGCGATGGAAGCGCTGAAACAAAAGCTTGGCGTGACCGACCTTGACGGCATAGATTACAAAGTACTCAGCGTAGGAAAAAAAGGCGGCCTGTTCGGCATCGGCGCATCCCCCGCAAAAGTCGCGGCTTATATCGACGACGGACAAGCAGAAGACGCTCCAGCCCCGGAGCAGATCGAAACGAAAACCGCCGATAAAAAGGCGGCCGAAAGTTTTGACAAAAAGCCGCAGGAACGCCCTGCGCAAAAGACTGCAAAAGCCGAGCAGCCGCAGAAATCAGAGCAGCCGGAAGCGGATAAAGCGAAAATTCCAGCCATGTGTGCAACTGAAAAAAAATCTGAAATAAGACCCAAGCGACCGAAAACGCCGGTGACCGAAGCCGAAACCGGTGCCGCCATGCACTTTATCGAAAAGCTGATTGAAAATTTGGAAATCCGGGTTGAAGCCTCCCTTGTTCCCGATGAAGAGGACGGCGTATGCATCAGTATTACCGGCGAAGACGCAGGTATGCTCATCGGCCATCACGGCGAAACGCTGGACGCCCTCCAATATCTCGCCAACCTCGCCGCAAACCGCGCAGAGGGCAAAGGCGATCACGAGCGCATCACGGTTGACGTGGAAAACTACCGGGCTAAAAGAGAGGAAACTCTGCGCGCTCTGGCTCGCCGCATGGCTGCAAAAGTGCAAAAATACGGACGGAGCGTTGTACTTGAACCGATGAATCCTTATGAGCGTCGGATCATTCACGCCGAGGTTCAGGAAATTGAGGGCGTATCCACCAGTTCAATCGGTTCGGACAACAACCGCAAAGTCGTACTTTTCCTGACTGACAAAGGTATGGGCAAACTGCCGCCCCGCACAGACAAAAGACGGGGCGATGGACAGCGCCGCAGACGTTCAGGCGCTCCGAGGCGAAATCATGACGTCGTGGCTGCCGAAACTTCTGAACAGAACGAACAAATCTCTGAAAACGAATAACGGAGGAACTATGGCAAACGACTACACGTCAACGATTGCCGCCGTTTCCACGCCACGCGGCAAAGGCGGCGTGGCGCTGATCAGAATATCGGGTGAAGAAGCAGCGGCCGTTGTCGGTCGCTGCTTTTCTCCAAAATGCGGCAAACCGACGGCGGAGCTTGAAGCCCGCCGTCTATATCGCGGAAATATTC
The DNA here is from genome assembly GCA_958414825.1 of uncultured Eubacteriales bacterium. Lineage (GTDB taxonomy): Bacteria > Bacillota > Clostridia > Oscillospirales > CAG-272 > UMGS902. Next base: position 6,047 of record CATYXQ010000030.1, read on the forward strand.
TGGCTGACGGCGAAGTCATTGACGACGGCATACTGACAATTTTTCGCGCGCCGGCTTCCTACACAGGCGAGGATATGGCGGAAATCACCTGTCACGGCGGAATGCTGGTGACGCAGCGAGTCCTCGAAGCGGTCTTTCTTGCTGGCGCCGTTGCGGCCGCTCCCGGAGAATTTACCCGCAGAGCCTTTATAAACGGAAAACTTTCCCTGACGCGCGCGGAAGCAATCGGCGCAGTTTTGGATGCAAAAAGCGATGCGCAGCTGCGCATTGCCGAAAAACAGCGCGCTGGCGCGCTGGCTGACAAAATTGAAACAGCCACGCAAACACTGACCGCACTGATTGCCGACGTATACGCGAAAATCGACTACCCGGAAGAAGATCTGTCCGAACTGACCGACAGCGAATTTATCCGCCGCGCCGAGCAAACCGAAGAAAGTCTTCAGGCTCTACTGCGTACTTACCGCGCGGGACAGGCGATTTTCGAGGGTATCAGCGCCGTCATCTGCGGCGCGCCCAATCGGGGAAAAAGTTCACTATACAATGCGCTGGCAGGCGATAACGCCGCGATTGTAACCGAGATTGCCGGTACGACGCGCGATCTGCTTGAGCGAGAAATTCCGGTTGGCCGCGTACTGCTCCGCCTCTGCGACACAGCCGGCATCCATAAAACCGACGATCCGGTCGAAAAAATCGGAATTTCCCGCGCGTGCGCACGGCTGGATTCTGCCAGGCTGATTCTCTGCGTTTTTGACGATTCCAAACCGCTCGATGAAGAGGACTTGGAACTGCTCGACCGGATACAAAAATGTACAGCCCCCAAAATCGCGCTGCTGAACAAATCCGATCTCGGAAAGACTAATTTCCCGAAAGAAGCGGCCGCCGGCTTTTCCCATGTGCTGCGCATCAGCGCAAAAACAGGAATGGGGATAGACGCGCTCAGGCAGGCGGTTGAAGAACTGTTTCTAAGCGGATACATCGACGCGGACGACGGCGCAATGGTCACCAGCGCGCGCCAGTTTGCCGCGCTCACCGGCGCCGCCGAGCGAATTCAAGACGCGATCAAAACCTGTAAAAGCGGATATGGAACCGACCTTGCAGCCAGCGACCTTGAGCGTGCCGCCGCACTGCTCGGAGAAATCGACGGTCGCGGCGTGAGCGAAGCGGTCGTAACCGAAATTTTCAGCCGCTTCTGCGTCGGAAAATAAACAGGCAAGCGTTCGATGTTAAACCTTTCTTAAGTTTTCGGCATCTTGCTTCTTAATTTTTTCTCTTCTATAATTTTATAGAGAAGCGACCTGCTTTTTGAAGTCACTTTTGAAAGGAAATTCCCATGTCATTTCAAATTTTTGCAATCCTTATCGAAACCGTATGCGGTATTCTTGCCTTTCTCCCCTTTTTGCTGCTCTGGCAATTTTCAACCCAAAAAGAACAGTCCGGCAAACACCGCCTCTGCGTCTTTGTTTTCGCCGCCTACCTGATCGCCGTTTTTTCCGTAACCGGTATGCCCGCTTTCAATACGCTGAATCCGGATCTGAATATAAACTGCATTCCGTTTGCTTCATTTTCAGAAGCTCCGCTGCAATATCTGCTCAATTTTCTTCTGTTTTGGCCGGCCGGATTTCTGCTTCCCGCGCTGTGGCTCTGTTTTCGCCGTGCAAAATGTACGGTGCTTGTCGGATTTGGCCTTTCACTCTGGATTGAACTCTGGCAGCTTCTGACATTTCGGACAACCGATATTGACGATCTGATTGTCAACACAGCGGGCACGGCCTTTGGATTTGCCCTGTGGTATTTCAGTCTGCGGCATATTCAAGCGCCGGCAATATGTACGGAAAAAAACGAAGCGTACAGCGAACTGTTTTTTCTTTTTTTCGGTGTTTCCTTCGTTATGTTTTTCCCTCAGCCTCTGCTCTCCGGCTGGATTTGGGAACATATTCTGTAAATATTCCAAAAAAAGAAAACCGCCGTGCGGTTTTCTTGAATTATCAAAACATATTGTTGACATTACAGTTTATGTTTTCAAGCCGACATAATGCCGGCTTGAAAACACCTTACTGAATCGTAAGCACTGCAGATTTGATACCGAGCGCAAGTCGTACAGCGTTTTTAGCTTCTCTTTTTCGGTACCAGCAAAAAGATAACAATAACAACGGCAATTACCACAAGTACGGCAATAATAATACCCGTAGTCATGCCGCCCTTGTCCGTATCCGCGCCGTCAGCGCCGTTTGCGTTATTCGTTGAACCGCTTGTAGAATCCGTCGTACCGGAAGTATCCGGACGGGATTCGTTTGTACCCGAAGCATCTGCGCCGGAGTTATTGGTATCATCCATACCGGCGAGACCGTCGTCCGAAACATCGCCCGAACGGTTTGCGCCAGAGCGTGAATTGCCGCTGAGATCATTTATGCCCTTATCAATCCCATTGCGGATGTTGTTCATACCTTCGCTCACATCGCTGACGATACCGTCGCGCGCGTCCCCGAATGAAATACCGCCGTCCGATACGACGCCGTTTTCATTCATATTTCCAGCTGCCGAGACGGCAAATACCGTCGCGCAAAAAACAGACAGAACGACACAGAGTACAGTATATTTTATCATGTTGTGTGACTTCACTTTTGCATCCTCCTTTTTAGAGTCAATTTCAGTGTTCCCCAAATATTTTCGATTCATGTAGGAGTTTTTATGGAAACCAAGCGCTTTGCAAAAAATGACAGTGGATTTATTTGTCAAAACTGCGGCAAACAAGTACTTCCGCTTAGTATATCGTCCCGCAATCACTGCCCTTTCTGCCTGTGTTCGCTGCATGTGGACAATATGCCGGGCGACCGTCAAAATCCATGCGGCGGCATTATGGACGCCGTCTTTGCTATGCCGGATCCAAAACGGGAATATATCCTTTATCACAAATGCCGAAAATGCGGCGAGGTCAAGCGCAACCGCGCCGTATGCAACGCACCGATACAACCGGATGATGTGGAAAAAATTATACAACTGACCGCCGCCGGAGAACCCTGTTAAAATTTTCTATTGTATAAATGCGCGCACTATGCTAAAATAAAGGCAAAGCTCCGAATATTCGGCAAAATCCGGAACGGATCAGGAGGTGTGTGCGATTGAAAAAATGGATTTTCTGTGCGGCGGCCTGTTTATATCTGTTTTTGACAGGCTGCGGCAGCGAGCCCGTAGAATTTGACCCGATCATCACAGTCGATACCGACCGCACCGCCGCCATCATCGAAATTGCAGAAACCGATCGCTCCAAAATCGAGCTTCCGGAAACAACGGCTTCTTCCGCAGCCGCTCAAACCGAGGTTCTGGCTACGGCGACTTCCCCCGAGGCTACCGCCGAGCCGCCGCACACAGAAGAACCCAAAGAATATTTCACTGTAAAATTTGTTGACAGCGACGGATACACAGCGCTCTCGGTACAAACGGTCATGGCGGGCGGCGACGCAGTTCCGCCGACTGTGGACAACGCGAAAGGCGAACTGCTCTTTCGCGGCTGGGACAAGGCGTATACCAACATACAAAAAAGTATGATTATCCGCGCAATCTATCAAAAAGAGCTTTTGACCGTCAATTTTTACGATATTGACGGAACACTGCTGAAATCCGAACAGGTTCATTACGGCCATGACGCAACGCCGCCTGAAGTCGGCGACCGCGCCGGATACGAATTTAACGGCTGGAGCATTTTATTCAACGAAGTCAAAGAAGACTTGAATGTTTATGCAACCTACTACATAGAACCGCAGCGAAAAAGCGTTCCGCTTTCCGATGTTTACAGCTACATACCGATCACAGAGAATACGCTGTCCATACCGATCACTGCGTATTACAGAAGCAACTACACGGGTACGCTGACCGTGCAAAACAAGGAATATACCGGCAACATCGTATACGGCAATTTTTCAGATTCTATTTCTGTTCAGAATTATTCCTTTGAAAGCTTTGAGGGAACGCTCTATTTCAAAGGGCGCCCTGAAGATACCGCAAATACCTATGCCCTGCGCTGCTCTATTTATTGCGACGGCGTACAAGTTTTCAACGCTGAACTGACAAGAGCCGACACCGTAAAAGATTTTTCGATTCCGCTTTCCGGCGTAAAAGAACTGACAATTCAGCTTGAACCGCTTATGAACGACTTTATTTATTATGAAAATCCCGAATTCATCGGCGGACTAGTCGGCTCCGCGTTTTACGAAGAATAGTTCAAATTCAGATAGGAAAGGCGTATCTATGAAGTTATTAGAAGACAAAATTTTAAAAGACGGCAAAGTCGGCGAGGGAAACGTCCTCAAAGTGGACAGCTTTGTCAATCATCAAATCGACGTACAGTTCATGTGCGAACTCGGAAAAGAATTCAAACGGCGGTTTGCCAATGAGGAAATTACCAAAATCCTGACCATCGAAGCTTCCGGCATCGGCATTGCCTGTCTCACAGCGCAGTATTTCGGCGTACCCGTAGTATTTGCAAAAAAGACGAAAACAAACAACATCTATGCCGACGTATTTACCGCTAAAGTTGAATCTTATACGCATAAAAAAACGTATGACATTGTTGTTTCCAAAGAATTTTTAACGGCCGACGACAAAGTATTGATTATTGACGACTTTCTTGCCAAAGGCAGCGCACTGACCGGCCTCATCTCTCTGATTCACGATGCGGGTGCAAAAGTAGTCGGCGCCGGTATCGTAATTGAAAAAGCCTATCAGTCGGGCGGTACGCAAATCCGCTCCATGGGCATTCGCGTTGAGTCGCTTGCGCGCGTCGCCTCTATGAGCCAAGCGGACGGCATATGCTTCGTAGAAAACGAATAAGAATTTGTATCCAACAGTCCCCGTTTGTCAATTAGCACTATGCAATGCCGACAAACGGGAACTGTTCATTTTTAGCTATACCGTGTTATATTTTTCTTGCATTTGAAAATATTGAATGCTATACTAAAATAAATTGTATTTATTTTGTACAAGGAGACCGCCATGAGAAAAAGAATGATCCGAATGGTTCTCGTTTGTTTTCTGCTCCTTACGTTATCCGCCTGTGAAATTCAAACCACACCACCGCACACTACGCCGGAATCAACCACAAAAACGGAACTGGATGTAACTTCAAATATTCCCGCAACAGATCCGAATGTTACCACGTCCCGGGCAGAAACCGCCGAAACTACTGCGAGCACTACAGAGCAACCGGTTGAAATTTTGCCTTATCCCGGTTTCAGCATTCAGGCCAGAACATACGACGTCAGTTCTCCCGGCCGACGGGAACTGATCTCCGAATTTCGCTTTACCGAGGACGGCGGAATCGAAAAACAAAGTTACGATCCAAATTCCAAGTGCCGATACACCATACGTTACAACGCATACGGAGACCGGGTGTATTACCTCGAAAAAAAAGACGGGAAAACGGTTGAGGAAATCACCTATACGCATACTTACGACGCGGACGGCAGACCGCTGACCCGCGCCCTATACGATACGATAAACGACACAACCGACCGCTATGAATACGAATACAACGAGGCCGGACAACTGATTCGCTCAGAAGAATGGATGCCAGGTACACGTTATGAGCATGTATTGGGAAAATATATTTATGACAATACCGGCCGTCTTTTGCAAATTATCAGTGACGATTTCGTAGATGATCTCGGCACCTATACATTGTATTACACTTATGACGAAAACGGACGCCTGATTGAAAAAACACGCAACCATTCTCAAGCGATTTGGCGTTACAGCTATTATGAAAACGGAACACAAAAATCATATGAGTATATTCAAAATTATATAGCTCCCGAGCATACGCTTATAGAGTACAACCCAGACGGGACACCGGCACGGAAATACCGAGCATGGTCGCAACCCGATTATTTTGAAGATCTATACGAATATACCTATGAGATCACCGAAAACGGGAAGGTGGAACGTACCGCCCGATATTCACTGGATGAAAACGGTACAAAGACGCTGAGCAACGTCTACGAAAATGAATATGACACGGACGGACGCCTTGTCCGCGAGAAACTTGTCGAGGACAAAGACACATGGACAAACACCACACAAACACTGTATATATACGATTTTTTTGGAAATTTGATCAAACAGGAAAATTACGACGCGCAAGGTCGATGCTTGAATGCCAAAACCTATACCTGTAAATATGACCAATACGGACGCATCCTGCAAAAAGACAAGCTTCGCTACGAATATGAAGACTGCACGGCCGAGCAGTACGAACTGTACGAAAAACTTTGCCAAAATTCATACAACGATTTTTACTCTGATAATCTCATAACCACCTCGGCGCCGGAAAAAAGCGAGGAACCCAACGCCCCCCCGTCTACCCCGCAAGACTCCGACCAAAGCCCGGCTCCAACTTTACTGGACGGCGGATACCTTATTCCCGAGGACGGTAAACCGATTATCCAATATGAAAACGGAATCGTCTATATCAATGGCGTTCTGATTGCCAACAAAACATATGCCCTGCCCGAAGATTACAATCCAAACGGACTGCACCCCGATGCAAAAGCCGCATTTGAGCAAATGAAAGAAGCCGCTGCGGCAGAGGGCATATCGCTAAAAATCGTTTCCGGCTACCGCAGCTATTCCCAGCAAAGCAAGACGTACAACAATTATGTATCCCGTGACGGTCAGGACTTGGCAGACCGCTATTCCGCACGTCCGGGGCACTCGGAGCATCAAAGCGGTCTGGCCATGGACATCAACGCCTGCGAAAACTGGTTCGCCGACTCGCCGGAGGGAATTTGGCTTGCCGCGCACTGCGCCGAGTATGGTTTTATCATCCGTTACCCAAAGGACAAAGAAGCCGAAACCGGATATATGTATGAGCCGTGGCATATCCGCTATCTCGGAACAGATCTCGCCGCAGCCGTCACGCAAAGCGGACTCTGCCTTGAGGAATATCTCGGCATCACCTCCTCTTACGACGCGCCAAAGCCGACGACGACCGAATAAAAAATTCACCGCCGACGGTACGCTTGGATTCTCCAAGACCTACAGCAATAGCTACGATGAATACGGACGTATGCTTCAGAACGACCAATATATCTATGCATATACGGACTGCACCGCCGAACCATACGCGCTGTATGAAAAAGTCACAGGATAGCGATTTCTTTTACTATTAACAAGCCCAACCGGATAAAGCAGTGACGCGCGTACATACCGATTCAACCGAAAATCCCGTTTCAGCGGACGAAAAGCTTCGGCAAAATGCCGGAGCTTTTTTCTATAAGCGGTTGATTTACAGCCCAAAAAATGCTAAAATATACGCAAATATATTTACCGGGAGAATCCGATTTTGAAACGAATTTTTTCCTATCTGTCAAAATACAAAAAAGAGTCGTTTCTCGCGCCGCTCTTCAAAATGTTGGAGGCAACGTTTGAACTTTTGGTGCCACTGATTATAAAACAGCTTGTGGACGTCGGCGTCAAAAACGCCGACAAGCCCTACATTGCCGCCATGTGCGCGATTTTGGTCGTATTTTGTATCGTCGGATTTCTGAGCGCCGCTACCGCGCAGTATTTTTCCGCTAAGGCGGCGGTAGGCGTGGCTGGAAATCTGCGGCATGATATGTATCAAAAGGTTCAAACTTTTACCTATCCGGATTTAGACAGCGCCGGCATATCCAATATCATCACACGAATGACCAGCGACGTGAATCAGGTACAGACCGGCATCAATATGACGCTGCGTCTGCTGCTGCGTTCTCCGTTTATCGTACTCGGCGCAATCATCTGCGCCTTTACAATCGACATAAAATGCGCGCTGATTTTTGTAATTGCGGTTCCACTTCTGTTTGCAGTCGTGTTTGCCGTCACACTAATTACCGTCCCCCTTTTCAAAAAAGTCCAGAAACGTTTGGAGCGTGTGCTGAAATCCACACGGCAAAGCCTGACCGGCGCGCGCGTTATCCGCGCATTCTGCGCTGAGGACAAACAAACCGCCGAGTTTGACCGTGAAAACGAAGCCCTCACGCATCTGCAAAAATTTGCTTCAAGAATTTCCGTTCTGCTCAACCCCGTCACCTATGTCATCATCAATATTGCGATTATCGCCCTCATCTGGACGGGCGCCGTTCGCATGGAGGCCGGCATTCTGACGCAGGGCGCGCTTTTGGCCCTCTACGACTATATGTCGCAGATTCTGATTGAACTGATTAAATTTGCCAATTTTGTCGTCACCATTACGAAATCCGTTGCCTCAGCCGGGCGCATTGATGAATTTTTTCAAACCGGTCAGCCTATGAAAGTACTGGATATGCCCCGACAGGACGGTCAGCCCTATATCCGCTTTGACAAAGTCTGCTTCCACTATCCGGCGGGCAGCGACGTTCTGCAGGGCATCAGCTTTTCCGCTGAGCGCGGTGAGGTTGTCGGAATTATCGGCGGCACCGGCAGCGGTAAGACTTCGCTTGTCAACCTAATTCCCCGTTTTTACGATGCAACTGACGGACAAATTCTAATAGACGGGCTGGATGTGCGCGCATGGGAGCCGGAAACGCTGCGCGCCAAAATCGGCGTTGTTCCGCAGAAAACTGCGCTTTTTGACGGGACCATACGCGAAAATATTCGCTGGGGCAAAACAAACGCGACCGATGAAGAAATTCTCGCCGCCATTGAAACAGCGCAGGGAACCGACATCATCAAAGCAAAAGGATCACTCGACGCGGAATTGACCGAAGGGGGGAAAAATCTCTCAGGCGGTCAGCGCCAACGCCTGACCATTGCGCGCGCGCTTGTACGCCGTCCGGCAATCCTGATCCTCGACGACAGCGCATCTGCGCTCGACTATGCGACCGACTCTCGTCTGCGCGCGGCCATACGCAAAGAAGCATCCGCGCCGGTCACATTCATCGTATCACAGCGTGCCGCCTCGGTCATGCACGCTGACAAAATCATTGTTCTTGACGACGGCGCGGCAGTCGGTATCGGCCGTCACGAAGAACTTCTGCAAAGCTGTGCGGTCTACCGTGAAATTTATAAATCCCAGTTTGGAGGTGCGGAAAATGGACAATAAAAAAACCATCCGCAAAACGCTCCATTATATGAAAAGCAGTATACCAAAATTGATTTTTACCCTGATACTTTCTATTTTCATTGTAGCGATGACGCTTTATCTCCCCATTCTGATCGGAAACGCCATTGATCTGTGCGTTGAGAACGGGTCAATTGATTTTCAGGCCATACGCCGTCTCTTGCTGCACGGCGCGCTGATGGTTGCTGCGACCGCACTGCTCCAATGGCTTATGAGCATTTTAAATAACAGCATCACCTATTCTATCGTCCGGGACATTCGCCGCGACGCCATCCGCAAAATTCAATCTCTCCCCCTCTCCTACATCGACGCGCATCCCGCAGGCGAAACCGTCAACCGCGTCATCTCGGACGTCGATCAATTTTCCGACGGTCTTTTAATGGGATTCACACAGTTTTTCACCGGCGTTATGACCATTTTAGGCACGCTGATTTTCATGCTGCTGCTTGACTGGCGCATTGCGCTGCTGGTTGTCGTGCTTACCCCCTTATCTCTTTTTGCGGCAAAATTCATCGCGGAGCGTACACACTCCATGTTCATTCTGCAAAGCATGACCAAGGCCGAGCAAACCGCGCTGATTGATGAAAGCATTACCAATCAGAAAGTTTCCGTGGCGTTCTCACACGGAAACGAAAACATGCAAAAATTTGATGAAGTCAACAACCGGCTTGAAAAATGCTCGCTTCGGGCTATCTTCTTTTCATCGCTGACCAATCCTGCCACACGTGTGGTCAACAATTTCGTGTATCTCGGGGTCGCCCTGCTCGGCGGATTCTTCTGCATCGGTGCAAACGCCACCATGACCGTGGGCAGTCTCGCCACATTTCTTCGCTATTCCAATCAATATACAAAACCGTTCAATGAAATTTCCGGCGTTATTACCGAGCTTCAAAACGCCCTGGCATGTGCATCCCGTATTTTTGAACTGCTCGACGCCGAATCCGAACCATCCGATGCAAGCGATGCCAAAACGCTGGAAAACGCTTCGGGCAACATCCGATTTCAAAATGTCTGCTTTTCCTATACACCCGATAAAAAACTGATCGAAAACTTCAATTTTCATGCGGGGCATGGTCAGCGAATCGCGATCGTCGGTCCGACCGGATGCGGAAAAACGACGCTGATTAACCTCCTGATGCGCTTTTACGATACGACAAGCGGGCAGATCCTGATAGACGGCATTCCCGCAAAAGAATGTTCGCGCACCTCCCTGCGAAAAAGCTTCGGCATGGTGCTTCAGGAAACCTGGCTGAAAGAAGGCAGCATTCGGGACAACATTGTGATGGGCAAGCCCGATGCAACCGACGCAGAGGTGATAGAGGCGGCAAAAGCCGCCCACGCGGACGGATTTATCCGGCGGCTGCCGGATGGCTATAACACATATATCGGCGAGGACGGCGGTGCGCTCAGCGCTGGACAGAAGCAATTGCTCTGCATTACGCGAATCATGCTCTGCCTGCCGCCCATGCTGATTTTGGACGAGGCGACCTCCTCGATTGACACCCGCACGGAAATGCGGATTCAGAACGCATTTGCCAAGCTGATGCAGGGACGCACCAGCTTTATCGTAGCACACCGATTGTCCACAATTCGAGAGGCCGACGTTATTTTAGTCATGCGCGCCGGCAATATCATTGAGCAGGGAACGCACGACAATTTGCTCAAAAAAGGTGGTTTCTACGCCGAACTGTGGAACGCGCAGTTCGCCATATAACAACACCGGCAGTACGCCTGCCGCAATCGACACTGTCAAGGAGACCTATCATGATCGGAATTATTTGCGCCATGCAGCTGGAGGCGGATAAAATTCAAAAAGAAATGCAAATCACCGGCAGCGAACGCATAAGCGGTATGGAATTTGTACGCGGCAGCCTGTGCGGACAGGAGATTGTCCTCGCAGTCTGCGGTATCGGTAAAGTTTTTGCCGCTGTCTGCGCGGAAGCCATGATTTTGCGCTATGCGCCGACGTGTATATTAAACAGCGGCGTTGCCGGCACGCTCACCGACAAATTATCCATCGGAGACATCGCCGTCGCCGACAAACTGGTTCAGCACGACATGGACACAACAGCGCTCGGCGATCTCCCCGGACTGATTTCCGGGATCAACACCGTTTATTTTGAAGCGGATCCGTGCATCTGCCGCACATTGGAGGCAGCCGCAGATGCCATCGGGGCAAAATCCTACCGCGGCACAATTGCGTCAGGCGACCAATTTATGTCTGATCCCGAAAAAAAAGCCCGGATTCGCGACATGTTCGGCGCGATTGCCTGTGAAATGGAGGGCGCGGCCATCGCGCAGGCAGCCTATATCAACAAAATTCCGTTTTGCGTTCTGCGCGCCATCTCAGACAGTGCGGACGGACAAGCACAAATGGAATATCCGAAATTTGCCGCTATGGCGGCGGAACGCTCTTATGCAATCCTGCGTGAGTTTTTACTTCATTTTTAATTCAATACTAACGCCATTTCATGAAAAAAGGAGTCTGCTATGCAAACAAAGCTGACCGAAATTATTAGCAATGCACACCCCAGCTTATCTTTTGAAGTATTTCCGCCGAAAAAAAAGCGCAGATTTTGAAACCGTTCGCCGCGCAACCGAGCAAATCGCCGCCCTGCATCCAAGTTATATGAGCGTGACCTATGGCGCAGGCGGCGGCACAAGCGACTATACACTGTCCGTTGCACAAAATCTGGAAAGCCGCTTCGGCGTTCCGGCGCTCGCACATCTCAGCTGCGTATCCTCAACGAGATCCGGTATCCGCGCACAACTGGACGCCCTCAAAGCCGCTGGACTTATGAATCTCCTGGCGCTGCGCGGCGACATGCCAGAAAATACTGATCCCGCCGGGCTGGAATTCCGCTATGCCTCCGAATTGGTAGAGGAAATCAAGCGCCGCGGAGATTTCTGTATCGGCGGCGCATGTTATCCTGAGGGACATCCCGAAAGCCCGACCGGTGAAGAAGATTTGCGCCATCTGCGCGAAAAAGTGGATTGCGGATGTGAATTTCTCGTCACGCAGATGTTTTTTGACAACAATATTTTATATAACTTTCTCTATCGAGCGCTGCGCGCCGGTATCGAGGTCCCGGTAGTCGCCGGCATCATGCCCGTGACCAGCGCCAGACAAATCCGCCGAATTTGCGCTATTTCCGGCACAGCGCTTCCCCAGCGTTTCCGCCGAATCGTAGACCGATTCGGCGACAGTCCGGACGCCATGTTTCAGGCGGGCGTGGCTTATGCAACCGAACAGATCATCGACTTGTTCGCCAACGGAATCAGCGCCGTACATGTCTATTCCATGAACCGTCCGGATGTGGCGGCCGCAATTCAGAGCAATCTTTCTTCCATTCTATGAACGCACCCGAAGTCTTCCAGTTAAATCCGCCTGAAGCTCCCCTTGACGAAGTACTGCGCTATATGGGTGCAAAGCCTGTGGGAACATCGGTTTGTCAACTCGCCGGAAATGCGCTTCAAACAGTGCAAAGCGCTGCACAGTGTAAAGCTTGCTTTCTCCGACTTCCGCTTTTGCGCTCGGATAAAACCATCCATGCAGGATCCCTTGTGCTAAAGAGCGAAGGACTTTCAAAAAATTTAAAAGGATGCGCGGAGGTTTTCCTGTTTGCAGCTACGCTCGGTCATGCCGTAGACCGCGAAATTGCAAGCGCCGCTTTCCTTTCACCGGCAAAAGCGCTCGCACTGGACGCAGCCGCAACCGCCCTGATAGAGTCTGTATGCGACGCGATCTGCACCCGGCTGTCCGCCAGTGCCGAATCACCGCTGCGCCCGCGTTTTTCTCCGGGATACGGCGATCTCCCCCTCTCTACGCAAAAACCGATCGCCGAGCTTCTGCGCATGGCGACGCTGCTCGGCGCTTCCCTGAGTTCGGACTATATTTTTCGCCCCGCTAAAACCGTCACCGCTTTTGCGGGAATTTGCTACGAGGTAACAAAGTCATGAAACTGAAAGAACGTCTCGCCCGTGAGCGATTGATCCTCGACGGAGGCAGCGGCACTATGCTCACCGCCGCCGGGTTGCCTGCGGGCACCCCCACGGAAAAATGGAATCTTCAAAATCCTGACGCAGTTGAAGCAGTCAATCTCGCCTATTTCAAAGCGGGCAGTCAAATCGTATGCGCCAATACGTTCGGCACAAACCCGCTGAAATACGATGCAGACACATTGGAAAATATGATCCGAAACGCGCTCGGCGCGGCGCAAAACGCACGCCGACGCGCGGGTTTTAGCGCCGAAACGCATTACATCGCACTGGATATCGGTCCGCTCGGCCAGCTGCTCTCCCCGTTCGGCAATCTTTTGTTTGAAGACGCGCTCGCCGCTTTTGCACAGGTTGTACGACTCGGTGTACGGTACGGCGCGGATCTGATTTTCATTGAAACCATGAACGACTGTCTGGAGACCAAGGCGGCGGTGCTGGCCGCTAAGGAAAACTGCGATCTGCCCGTTTTTGCCGCTAATGTCTACGACGAGCGCGGACGTCTGATGACCGGCGCCGACGTCCAGGCGATGGTCGCCATGCTGGAGGGACTGCGCGTGGATGCGCTCGGCATGAACTGCTCGCTTGGCCCCGAACAAATGCTGAATCTCCTGCCTGAATTTCTCCGCGTATCTTCCACACCTGTCATTGTCAAGCCCAATGCGGGAATCCCCAAAAGCAAAAACAATGAAACCGTCTATACCGTGAACGCAGATGAATTTTCCGAGATCCTGTCCAAAGCTGCAAAGGCGGGCGCGGGACTTGTGGGCGGCTGCTGCGGTACAACGCCCGAATATATCCGAAAAACTGTATCTGCCCTTGACGGTATACCCTATACGCCGCCTGCTCCGAAGAGCATCACTTGTGTTTCCTCATATACGGATGCTCTGGTCATCGGAGACGAGCCAATACTGATCGGCGAGCGCATCAATCCGACCGGGAAGCCGAAACTCAAAGAAGCGCTGCGCACCGGGAACATCGGCTATGTTCTTCGCGAGGGCATAGCCGAAGCAGAATGCGGCGCACATGCGCTGGACGTCAATGCGGGACTGCCGGACATTGACGAGCCAGCCGTGCTGACGCATCTTGTCCGGGAGCTTCAGGCCGTATGCGCATTGCCGCTTCAACTCGATTCAAACAATCCGAAAGCACTTGAAGCCGCTATGCGCGCATACAGCGGCAAGCCGCTGGTCAATTCTGTCTGCGGGAAACAATCGGCAATGGACGCCGTCTTTCCCCTGATTCAAAAATACGGCGGGGTTGTCGTCGCCCTTGCGATCGACGAGAACGGCATCCCGGACAGCGCGCGCGGACGCGCGGACATCATTGCAAAAATCGCCAAAGAAGCCGAAAAATACGGCATTTCCCGCAAGGACATTCTCGCGGACCCGCTCACGCTGACCGTATCAGCCGATCCCCAAAATGCCGCGCGGACGCTGGAAGCGCTCCGTATCATCCGAAATGAACTTTCTATTCACACAACGCTCGGCGTATCCAATATCTCTTTTGGCCTACCCGCGCGGGATATGCTCAACAGCTCATTTTTTGCCATGGCGCTGGAAGCAGGTCTCAATGCGGCGATCATGAACCCTTTCTCCGCCGAGATGATGAGCGTCTATTATGCACGCCGCGCACTGTGCGGACTCGACGAGGGATGCAGGGACTATATCGCATTTGCCAAAACATACGAGCAATCCGCGCATACGATCTCATCTGTATCCTCTGCCGCTTCCGCCGCCGTTCCCACTGAAGATACAAACAGCCCCTTACGCCGCGCGATCGTCAAGGGACTGAAAATTGAAGCGAAAAATGCGGCGGGTGAAATGCTTGCGCATATCGACGCGCTGAAGATCATCAATAAAGAAATCATCCCGGCGCTCGACGAGGTCGGGCGCGGATTTGAGCAAAAAACTGTTTATCTGCCGGAACTTTTAATGAGCGCCGAGGCAGCGTCCGCCGCGTTTGAAGCGGTTAAAGCCGCCATGCCGAAACGTGAAGCGGACAACGGACAAAAAGTCCTGCTGGCCACCGTGGCCGGCGATATCCATGACATTGGAAAAAATATTGTCCGCGTACTGCTTGAGAATTTCGGCTTTAACGTGATCGATCTCGGACGGGACGTACCGCCCGAAGTGATTGTTGAAGCGGCAAAAACGCAAAGCATCCGTCTTGTCGGACTTTCCGCTCTGATGACAACGACCGTCCCTGCAATGGAGCGAACCATCCGTTTACTGCGCGCCGACGTTCCAAATGCCAGGGTGATTGTGGGCGGCGCCGTGCTGACCGCCGATTATGCAAAAACGATTGGCGCCGACTTTTACGCAGCCGATGCGATGGAAACTGTCCGCATCGCAGAAGCACTGTTCACAAAGCGATCATAAACTTGGTCGTTGAAGATCCGGGAAATGTTGAGGTAAAACAACACGATGAAAAACTCAAAAATACATTGGCCGAGCATTCAACTTTTCAATCTGTCTATGCCGCAGTACATTCACAGGATAATCACCGCATGGGTGCTTGCCTCCCTGTTCTTCTTTATACCTTCCGCCGCTTCCTTTACTACGCACACTTTCTACGACGGTATGTCTTTTCCGCTGTTTGCAGGCGTCGCGGCGGGTCTGTTTCTTTTACTATGCGCGGTAAAATGCGACAAATGGATCACGCTGCTGCTGATTCTTTCTGCCGAACTTTATTTTGTATGCGCCGCGGCCAGCTACGGCGATTGGCTGTTTTCCTGCGGACTCTGTTTGATCCTCTGCGGAATTGTTCTGTATTCGGATCTGAAAAACACCGCCGTCCGTCTTCCGGACGCCGCGCTGCGAATTCTGGTTATTCTTCTGATTGTTCTGTTTACTCTGTTTACCGGAATAATAGGCTGTCTCTACTACAAAAACTACTGGACGCTCTGCTATGACTTTGGAATTTTCTCACAGATGTTTTATTATATGAAAGAAACAGGAGAATGCCTGACGACCTGCGAGCGTGACGGCCTTTTGAATCATTTTGCCGTTCATTTTTCCCCGATTTTCTATTTGCTGCTGCCGCTCTACTGCCTGATTCCATCTCCCTGTACTCTGCTGATTGCGCAGGGGTTCATTGTGGCGAGCGGCGTATGGCCGCTTGTGCTGATCTGTAAAAAGTTCGGCCTGTCCAATATATCAACGGCGTTTTTTTCTGTCTGCTACATATTGTATCCGGCCTTTTCCGGCGGCTGCTTCTTCTATCTCCACGAAAACTGTTTTCTCGCTCCGCTGATCCTGTGGTTTTTGTATTTCTCCGAGAAAAATCAAACGCTCCGCGCTGTTGTTTTCGCCCTGCTGATCATGCTGGTTAAAGAGGACGCCGCAGTATATACTGCGGTCATAGCGCTGTATTTTGTATTTGCCAACAAAAACCGTACTCGCAACTTGCTCCTGCTCTGCTTTTCTGTCCTGTATTTTATCGTAGTTACGCATTTGATGTCTGTCTACGGTAACGGCATTATGTCCGGAAGATATGACAATTATATTTACGACGGCGGAGGACTGTTTACGGTCATCAAATCCGTACTCATCAATCCAGTCTATACGATTTCGCAAATATTTCAGCAGGACAAACTGATTTTTATGCTGCAAATGCTTGTTCCGCTTGCATTTCTGCCGCTGATGTCAAAATCGCCTGCGAAACTGATCTTGCTGATTCCGTTTGTACTGGTTAACCTGATGACAAATTACCAATATCAGTATAACATCGGCTACCAATACATATTCGGCAGCGGTGCAATCCTAATGTATCTTGCAGCGTCAAATTTCGCTGAACTCGGTCAAAGCCGAAAAAAGATTCTTATATGTGCTGTGCTCAGTTCCGCAATTCTCTTTTCCGGCGGGTATCTTGGCAAGGCGAGCTATATCCAAAGATATCAAAACGATACGGAACAGCGTGAAACCATCCGTCAGGCGCTATCGCTGATACCCAACGAAGCAAGCGTGGCCGCCTCCACTTTTCTTTTGCCGAATCTATCGCAGCGAAAAGAAATTTATGAGCTTGAAACCACAAAGCAACAAGCCGAATATTATGTACTGGATTTGCGATACGCAACCGACGAACACACGGCAGACGATTATTTAAATGAAACATATATCACAGTATTTTACGAGGAAGACATTGTCGGCGTATTCAAGCGGCGCACATCCTAAAACGAATCGGCCTTGCACAGACAGTCCGCGGCAAAAATTCATACATTTTTAAAAATATAAGGGAACGTCCTGCTTTTTTCAGCAGGACGTTCTCTTATGCTATTGACGGTCAACTGCGCCGTATCCAGGCGCTGCGATACGCTCCGCCGCCGTGATTCACCGACTGAGATTTGTTGAACCGATGACAAAGTTCGAGCTTCTTTAGACTAAAATCGGATAAATAC
>CATYXQ010000031.1 GCA_958414825.1 uncultured Eubacteriales bacterium
CTGATGCTCGGCGCGCTGATGTCCTGCGGCGATGAAGAACAGGGGGATACAACGTCTGGGAACATCTCCGGCACTGAGTCGTCCGGTATGACCGGGAACATAACGGTTATTTCCAGAGAAGAGGGATCCGGCACCCGCGGCGCGTTTGTCGAACTGATGGGCATTGAAGATGAAGACGGCGACCATACGACGGAACTGGCTGAGATTTCCAACAGCACGTCGGTTGTGCTTCAGACGGTTGCACAGAATAAAAATGCGATCGGCTACATCTCGCTCGGATCGTTGGATTCAAGTATTGTGAAAGCGCTTGAGGTCGATGGAGTGGAAGCCACTGTGGACAACATCAATGCCGGAAAATATGCGGTATCCCGTCCGTTTATCCTTGCCACAAACGGCGATGTGAGTGAAGTTGCTCAGGATTTCATCCAATTTGTTCTCAGTGACGCCGGACAGGCGATTGTAGAAAAAAGCGGATACATTAAAGTGGAATCAAACGGCGCGTATCAGGCGAGCGGCAAGAGCGGCAAAGTTACGCTTGCGGGTTCCACCTCGGTATCGCCGGTCATGGAAAAGCTGGCCGACGCTTATAAAAAGCTCAATCCCGATGTGAGCATTGAGATTCAGCAGAACGGTTCGGGCGCGGGAATTCAGGCGCTTAACGAGGGCGCATGCGACATCGGTATGTCGAGTCGCGAACTCAAGGACAGCGAAAAAGCAGCCGGCGCCGAGCCGATTGTGATGGCGCTTGACGGCATCGCGGTAATCGTCAACCCCAAAAACAGCATCGACGGTCTTACCTCCGAGCAGATCAAAACGATCTTCACGGGTGAGGTTACCAAGTGGCAGGAACTTGCAAAATAAGCTCTTATCCTCCGATTTTAATAGCGCAATAGAGTTCTGCACGGCAGGCTCTATTGCCATATAGAGGTAAAATATGAAAAACAGGGTTATGGAACAGTTCATGCGGGGCGTTTTCTTTTTCTGCGCCTGTATGTCGGTTGCGGCGGTCTTGACGATCTGTGTGTTTCTGTTCGCAAACGGATTTCCCACGATGGCGGAAATCGGATTTGGAGATTTTCTGCTCGGCATGAAATGGAAACCCTCGCAGGGGCTGTACGGCATTTTCCCGATGATTGTAGGGAGCCTGTATGTGACGGCGGGCGCGATTTTGATCGGCGTGCCGCTCGGCCTTCTCTGCGCGGTGTTTATGGCGCGGTTCTGCCCGAAAAAGCTGTATCGGATCTTCAAGCCGATGATTGATCTGCTCGCGGGCATTCCGTCTATCGTTTACGGCTTTTTCGGGCTTATGGTTATCGTCCCGAAAATTCAGCAGATGTTTGACGTCAGCGGCAAGGGGCTTTTGACTGCGTCGATTCTGCTCGGAATTATGATTCTGCCTACCATAATCGGCGTGGCCGAGTCCGCGATCCGCGCGGTGCCGGAGAATTATTATGAGGGCAGTCTCGCACTGGGCGCAACGCATGAGCGCAGCGTATTTTTCGTCATGCTGCCCGCCGCGAAGTCCGGCATTGCCGCAGGGGTGATTCTCGGTATCGGCCGCGCCATTGGCGAGACGATGGCCGTCGTCATGATTGCGGGCAATCAAGCGGTCATTCCGGAGTCGATCACCTCAGGCGTCCGCACCCTCACGGCCAACATCGTTTTGGAGATGGCCTACGCGGCCGATCTGCACCGCGAGGCGCTGATTGCCACGGCGGTCGTGCTGTTTGTTTTCGTACTGATAATTAACTTTTTATTCTCGCTGGTCAAGCGGAGCGGTTCGGGCGTAAAGCGAACACGCCGGAAAAAAGCCGCGCGGTCTGCACAGGAGGCAAGCGTATGACGCATAAGCAAAATCTGCCTGTATCCGAAAAACCGATCAACCGCATAACGCCGGGACAGCGGCTGCGGCAGTATTTGCGGCATCCGGGTTCCTTTGTGCTGTTTTTGCTGGTGTGCCTGAGCGCGCTGCTTTGCGCGGCGGTTTTGATTTACCTGATTATTTATATTGTGGCAAACGGGGTTCCGAACCTCACGCCGGAGCTTTTTGCATGGGAATGGAACAGTGAAAACCAGTCGATGGTTCCAGCGCTGGTCAACACGGTGATTATGGTACTGCTCACACTGCTCATGGCCGTGCCGATTGGGATTTTTGCGGCAATTTATCTTGTGGAATATGCAAAGCGCGGGAGCCGCGCCGTGGCCGTGATCCGCCTGACCGCCGAAACGCTTGCGGGTATTCCGTCTATTGTATACGGTTTGTTCGGCTATATTCTGTTTGTCTTGACGCTGAAATGGGGATTTTCCCTGCTGGCTGGCGCGATTACGCTGGCTATTATGGTGCTGCCGACCATCATACGCACGACGGAGGAAGCGCTCATGGCGGTGTCGGACACTTACCGCGAGGGCAGTTTCGGTCTTGGCGCGGGGCGTGTGCGCACGGTGTTTCGGGTTGTTCTGCCAAGCGCGGTGCCTGGAATTTTAGCCGGCGTTATTTTGGCAATAGGACGGATTGTAGGCGAGAGCGCCGCGCTGATTTTCACCTCCGGATCGGCCGCCGCCATACCGGGCGGTTCGTTTGATTCGGCGCGCACGCTTTCGGTGCATATGTACTGTTTGATGAGCGAGGGACTGTATACAAATCAGGCGTATGCCACCGCGTTTGTCCTGCTTGTGCTGGTTGTGGGGATCAATGCGCTTTCCGCCTTCCTTGCCAAACGGGTTCAGAGCAAATAAGGAGAGAAATGACGATGGATGTAAATTCTAAATTTTCAATTGGCAGCCTGAAGCTGTATTACGGAGATTTTGAGGCGCTGAAAGGCGTTTCGCTTGAAATTGCGCCGAATGAAATCACGGCGTTTATCGGTCCCTCCGGCTGCGGCAAGTCCACGCTGCTGAAATGCCTGAACCGGATGAACGATTTGGTCGAGGGATGCCGGATTACGGGCGAGGTGCTGCTCGACGGCGAGGATATTTATGGCGGTATGGACGTAAACCTTTTGCGGAAGCGTGTGGGGATGGTTTTCCAAAAGCCGAATCCCTTTCCGATGAGCGTGTACGATAACATAGCCTACGGCCCTCGGACGCATGGCGTCCGCCAGAAATCCAAGCTGGACGACATTGTTGAAGAATCGCTGCGGGGCGCCGCTATTTGGGATGAGGTTAAAGACAGACTGAAGCAGAGCGCGCTCGGACTGTCCGGCGGACAGCAGCAGCGGCTTTGCATTGCGCGCGCGCTGGCTACAAAGCCGGAGGTGCTTTTGATGGATGAGCCGACGAGCGCGCTCGACCCAATTTCCACATCTAAGATCGAAGACCTTGCAAACGAACTGAAAAAGGATTATACTATTATTATGGTGACGCACAATATGCAGCAGGCCGCGCGAATTTCGGATAAGACCGCGTTCTTTCTCCTCGGCGAAATTGTGGAGTTCGGCGATACCGAACAGATTTTCTCCGTGCCGCGCGATAAGCGCACGGAAGATTATATTACGGGAAGGTTTGGATAATGCGGAACAAGTTTGAACAGCAGCTTGAAACGCTGAATGTGGAACTGATTAAAATGGGCGCGCTGTGCGAGGAGGCGATTGCCTTCGCTATCAAGGCGCTGCTCGACGGCGATGCCGTTATGGCGGAAAAAACCTACGAGACCGATACGCATATCGATGAGATGGAACGTGAGATTGAATCGCTCTGCATGAAACTTCTGCTTCAGCAGCAGCCGGTGGCGCGCGATCTGCGCGTGATTTCTTCCGCGCTGAAAATGATTTCGGATATGGAGCGCATCGGCGATCAGGCTGAGGATATCGCCGAGATTACCAAAACCATCAAGCGCGTGGATGAGGACTGCAACAAACTGATCGGTCAGATGGCCTCGGCGGCGGTGACAATGGTGACCGAGAGCATTGATTCGTTTGTCAAAAAGGATATGCAGCTTGTGCGCCGCGTAATTGAGTCGGATGATATTGTGGACGATTATTTCATTCGTATCAAGGATCACCTGATTACGCTTGTGGCAAAGAGCCCCTCCGAGGGGGAATACTATCTTGATCTTCTGATGATCGTCAAATATTTGGAGCGGATTGCCGACCATGCGACGAATATCGCCGAGTGGGTGGAATTTTCAATTACAGGAAAGCACGGCGAATAACGGAGGAAAAGTCCGATGATTTATCTTTTGGAGGACGATGACAATATACGGAATTTTGTCGTGTACGCCATCTGCCGCACGGAAATGAAGGCAAGGGGCTTTGAAACGTCCGAGAAGTTTTGGCGTGCGATAGAGGAGGAAATCCCTGAGCTTGTGCTGCTTGACATCATGCTGCCCGGTGAGGATGGGTTGTCCGTTTTGCGGCGTCTGCGCGCGGATCCGCGCACGGCGGCGCTGCCCGTTATGATGCTGACGGCCAAAGCAACCGAATATGACAAGGTGCTCGGTCTTGACAGCGGCGCGGACGATTATGTTGCGAAGCCGTTCGGTACAATGGAGCTTTTGTCGCGCATTCGGGCGCTGCTTCGCCGCACGGCAAAAATAGATGATACGGAATACCGTGCCGGTACGCTGTATGTTTGTCCCGAACGACATGTGGTTCGGGTCGCGGACAGAGATGTGCAGTTGACCTTTAAGGAATTTGAACTGCTTTGCTTTCTGTTTGAGCATCGTGGTCGGGTGCTTGACCGGGATACGATTTTGAAAAAGGTATGGGGCTATGATTTTGACGGGGAAAATCGCACCGTAGACGTGCATATCCGCACGCTGCGCGCAAAGCTTGGAGAGGCGGCCGATCAGATCGAAACGGTGCGCGGCGTGGGGTACAAGATAGGGGACTGACATGACAAAGAAAATTTTTCGCGGTATCATTTCGGTGTCATTAGCGGCGATTTTAGCCTGTTTTGTCTTTATTATGGGCGTCCTGTACAGTCATTTTGAGGCGCAGTTTCAGAATGAGCTTGAGAATGAGGCGCAGCTTGCGGTCTGGGGGTATGAAGCCGCAGGACTCGGGTATTTTTCGGCGGGAACCTCGTTTAACAACCGCATTACGGTTGTCGGCGCCGACGGAATTGTTCTGTATGACAGCGAGGTTGACCCGGCGCAGATGGAAAATCACGGAAACCGCGAGGAGATTGTCTCCGCGCGGGAGAGCGGACGCGGCGTTGCGGTGCGTAAATCAACTACAATGCAGTTTGAAAAAACGGTTTACTGCGCGGTGCGCGCCGCAGACGGCGCCGTCGTGCGCATATCCGGTGATGTATCGGCAGTTTGGGCGCTGCTCCTCGGCCTGATACAGCCCACGATTATTGTAATTGCGCTTGTGCTGATTCTGGCCGCGCTGCTGTCGCATCGGATTGCAGGACGGATTCTGCGCCCGATCGATCGGCTGGATCTGAGCAATCCTGTTTTAAGCGAACCGTATGAGGAGCTTGCGCCGCTTGTGCGCCGTCTCAACAATCAAAATAAAAAGATTGCCCGGCAAATGGAGGAACTGCGCCGCAAACAGGATGAATTTTCAATAATCACGGAGAACATGGCCGAGGGGTTTGTCATTCTGGATAAAAACACGGATGTGCTTTCCTGCAATCCGAGCGCCAGGCGGATACTTGGCGGGGAGTTCGGCGAGTACAATAAAAGCGTGTTTGCGCTCAACCGCAGCGAAAATTTCCGGTTTGCGGTAGAAGAGGCGCTTGCCGGCCGTCACTGTGAGCGGCAAATGCAGTCCGGCGGCCGGCGCTACGACGTGATTGCCAATCCCGTACACGACGGGAAAGCGGTGACCGGCGCGATTGTTCTGCTGATGGACGTCAGCGAAAAGGAACTCGGCGAGCAGATGCGCAGAGAGTTTACTTCTAACGTGTCCCATGAACTGAAAACGCCGCTGACGACGATTTTCGGGGTTTCGGATATGCTGCAAAGCGGTATGGTGAAACCCGAGGATATCCACAGCTTTGCCGAAACGATTCATTCCGAGAGCGGACGTATGATTACCCTGATCGACGACATTATCAAGCTTTCTCAACTGGACGAGGGGGCGATCACGGCAGAGCGTGAGGATGTGGATCTGTATGCGCTTGCCGGTCTGGTTGTCGCACGCCTTGCGCCGATGGCCGATAAAAACGATATTTCCATTGAAGTTACCGGAGAACATGCGGTTCTGCACGGCATTCGGCCGGTTCTTGAGGAGATGATTTATAACCTGTGCGAAAACGCGATCAAATACAATCGCCGCGGCGGTCGTGTTACGGTTTCGGTACGCGGCGGCGCACATCCCGAACTTCGGGTGAGCGATACCGGAATCGGCATTCCCGCAGATGCTCTTGATCGCGTGTTTGAACGGTTTTATCGCGTGGACAAAAGTCATTCGCGGAAAATAGGCGGCACAGGGCTCGGACTGTCTATTGTCAAGCACGCTGCGGCGTTTCACGGGGGCAGTGCGCACATTGACAGTACTGAGGGGATGGGCACCACGGTTTGGATTGAATTTTAACCGAGGAGCTTATCGAATCCGCAAATGCAAAGGATACAAAAAGGGGCGGCAAATGCCAAAAGGCATTTGCCGCCCCTTTTTGTATATAGCTTAGCGATTTGGGTTTTGCCGCGCGGCTTCTCACCGTTTTTTCAGTCCGGCTTTAGCATGGAGTCGATCAGCGTATCCATGCCGTACAGGCCGGGCGGTTTTTTATACAGAAAAATGGCCGCCGCCAGCGCTCCGCGCGCAAACAATTCCCGGTTTTCCGCGTTGTGTTCGATGGTGATGCTTTCCCCTTTTCCGAAAAAACTCACGGTATGACGGCCGACTACACTGCCCCCGCGCAGGGAGTGGATGCCGATTTCTCCCGATTTTCGGATTTGGTTGATGCGCCGGTCGTAGACAAAAACGCCGCTGCCGCCGCCTTTTTTGATTTGGTCGGCCAGGTAGAGGGCGGTACCGCTTGGCGCGTCTTTTTTGGATGCGTGGTGCGTTTCGACAATTTCAGCGTCATAGGCCGGGAAGAGCGCGCCGGCAAGAATTTCGCACAGCTTTCCCGCAATGTGGACGCCGATCGACATGTTGCGGCTCATAAAAACAGGGATTTCCTTTGCGGCTTCGGTGAGCGCTTCGATTTGCGCCGTCGAATAGCCGGTTGTTGCCAGAACAATCGGAATTTTGCGGTGCTGCGCGTAACTCAGCAGGGAGGAAAGCAGAGAGGGACTTGAAAAATCGACGATGCAGTCGCAAAAGAGGGAATCGGGCAGACTTTGAAAATCCGGATAGCAAGTCTTGTCGTTTTGCGCGCTGCGGCTGATGAAAAAGGGGCATTCGTGTCCCTCAGACAAAAAGACGCGCACGCATTCGCGCCCCATTTTCCCGTGCGCGCCCGCAATGGCAATCCGCAAATCTGCCGCCCCCTCTTAAAATCTTAGCGTTGTTCTCAGCATATGCGCTTGGGTCTTAAAATATGTTTTTTCTCTTTTGTAAATTGGCACATATTGTAATGACATATATTACATTTGAAAAAGTCGTTTTTATTTGGTATCATGAATACAGATTTACGATGAAAAGGAAAGAGGTGCTATGATGAGAAAAATGAAGAAGATCCTGACTCTCGCGTTTTGCGCGCTGATGCTTTCGGCGCTTGCGCTCAGCGCGTCCGCCGCGTCGCATACGGTTGTTGCGGGCGATACCATGTGGAAGATCGCCGTCAAATATAAAGTCGGTACAAGCGAGATTATCACTGCGAATCCGCAGATAAAAAATCCGAATCTGATTTATCCCGGTCAGATTTTGAATGTGCCGCTTACCGATTCTTCGGTAATGTCTTTTGAAAGTGAGGTTGTCCGTCTGGTCAACAATATCCGGCGGCAGAATGGGCTTTCTCCCCTGACGCAGGATTGGGAGCTTTCGCGCGTGGCGCGCTATAAGTCGCAGGATATGCGCGATAAAGGATATTTTTCGCACACCAGCCCGACCTACGGATCGCCTTTTCAGATGATACGGGCGTTTGGGCTGAGCTATCGGACGGCCGGTGAAAACATAGCGCGCGGCTATTCCACGCCGCAGGCGGTTGTAAACGGATGGATGAATTCGAGCGGCCACCGCGCAAATATTCTGAACCCCTCCTTTACGAAAATCGGTGTCGGATATGTTGCAAGCGGACATTATTGGACGCAGATGTTTATCGGATAATACAAGCGGATGCAGGCGGCCGAGGTATTCGGTCGCCTTTTTTGTCGGAAAGCCGAAATCTCTTTGCTGCGGGCGCGCAGATGTATCTTCATATCGTTTTGGAAATCGGCATCTGCATGTTTTCACCCCCGGAGCGCCGTGTTCACACTCGAAAGGCATTTGCGCTTTTCGATGGAATTTTATTGTTTATGAAAAAAATTGCGGGTCATGCTGTGCGTAAGATGAAACAGGACGTAAAGCTGCCGGTAATGAGAACCTTGAAAAATACATATATCTAAGGAAGAACGGCTCAAACATTTGTATCGGTGATAAAAGGATGCGCCGTGGAAATCGGCGTACACGGTACGCTTTGGTTGCTCTTTGTCTCATTTGATACATAACGGCGGCGCGCCGTGGAATTTAGAAAGAATACATAGTTGATTTTTTGCAAATTCGGACATTTTTTATGGAAAAACTATAGATTTTTTTTCATGAATATTGTATACTGATTAAGTATATTGATATAAAAGTATCAAATTATTAATATCCGATCAGGAGGAATGAAACACAGCCATGAAAAAGAAATTGACTACGGTTGCTTTCAAGGGAACATCTGAGCAGCTTGCAAAGCTGGATGCCGCAATCGACGGGCACATGGGGGAAAAAGGGGCGCTGATGCCCGTGCTTCAGGAGGCGCAGGAGATTTACGGTTATCTTCCGGAAGAAGTGATCCGTCACATCGCCATTCGTATGGACATGCCGATTTCCGAGGTTTACGGCGTGGCTTCCTTTTACGCGCAGTTTTCTTTCAATCCGAAAGGCAAGGTGTCGGTTTCCGTATGTCTTGGAACGGCCTGCTATGTTAAAGGTTCGGGCGAGCTGCTTGATAAGATCACCGAGGTGATCGGCGTCAAGGCCGGCGAAACGTCTTCGGACGGCAATTACAGCGTGGATGCTACGCGCTGCGTCGGAGCCTGCGGACTTGCGCCTGTCGTTGTAATCAACGAAGATGTATACGGTCGTCTGGAGCCGAAGGATATTCCAGGCATTCTGGAAAAATACAGAGTTTGACTCGCTTTTGCCGAAATTCATTTATACAGAATTTAAGGAAAGTTTTTTATGAAAATATCCACGATCAGAGAGCTTTTGGACGCTCGTGTTGTGTGCGGTGAAGCGCAGACGGATAAGCATGTTTATTCAGCATGCGGCAGCGATATGATGAGCGACGTACTGGTCTATGTAAAGGATCAGGCTGTGCTGCTGACCGGACTTGTCAATGCGCAGGTCGTGCGTACGGCTGAAATGATGGACATGCTGTGCATTGTGTTTGTACGCAGTAAGGAACCCACCAAGGAGATGATCGCGCTCGCCGAAGAACAGGGGCTTGTTTTGATGACGACAAATATGCGAATGTATGAGGCATGCGGCGTTCTCTATGCCGCCGGACTCGTAGGAAACGAGGCTCGAAATGAGTGAACCGCTGCGTTTCCGCTTTGAGGTGGACGGAGAGGATTTTACCAGTGCGGGCCAGGCGTCTGTTACGGTGAAAAAGAATCTGCGGCAGCTTGGCATTGATCCGGAGACGATCCGGCGCGCTTCCATCGCTATGTATGAGGGAGAAATCAACATGGTGATTCATGCCGGCGGCGGCAGCGCCGATGTGATTGTGGATGAGCATAAAATCACGATAATTTTAAGCGATCATGGACCGGGAATCGAAAATATTGATCTTGCCATGAAAGAGGGATATTCCACGGCGCCGGATGCAATCCGTTCTTTGGGTTTCGGCGCGGGGATGGGACTGCCGAATATGAAGCGGTATACCGATACCATGAACGTGGATTCCGCCGTCGGAAAGGGTACAACCGTGACCATGACGGTGTGTTTTTAAAGGATTTTTCAAGACGAATATCAAAACCGTAAAGGGAATTACAGCATGAATACATATAAGCATTCCGTTTCGCTCGATGTGGACAAATGCACCGGCTGTACTACCTGCCTGCGGCACTGTCCGACAGAGGCTATCCGTATTCGCGACGGTCATGCGGTTATCAATGAAGAGCGCTGCATTGACTGTGGCGTCTGCATCACCATGTGTCCGCATAAAGCGAAAAAAGCCACTTACAGCAAGCTTGAAGCGATTTCGACCTATAAGTATAAAATTGCGCTTCCTGCACCAACGCTTTACGGACAGTTTGAGGGGCTTGATGATATTGACTATGTGATCCAGGGACTATATGACATTGGTTTTGACGATGTATATGAGGTTGCGGCGGCTGCGGAGCTTGTGTCCGCCTATACCCGCATGTATATGAAAACCGAGGGGATCAACAAGCCGGTCATCAGTTCGGCCTGCCCGGTCGTTATGCGCCTGATTGCGCTGCGCTTTCCTTTTTTGAGAGACAATATCATGCCCATCCTGCCGCCGATGGAGATTGCCGCAGCCGAGGCCAGACGGCGCGCAAAGGCCGCGCATCCCGAACTTTGCGACGGGGATATCGGCGTTTGCTTCATTTCACCCTGTCCGGGCAAGGCCAGCTATGTAAAAAACGGCTTTGCAGGGTATAAAAGTCAGGTTGATGTGGTTGTTTCTGTCAGCGATGTTTATTTTGCGCTTTTGAATGTGATGAAGCGGGACGAACCGCCAAAACATGCTTCGTCTTCCGGGATGATCGGCATCAGCTGGGCGTCGTCGGGCGGGGAATCGGCGGCCATTTTCAATGATAAATATCTGGCGACCGACGGCATTGAAAATGTCGAGCGGGTGCTGGAGCAGATTGACAACGGCAATATTGCGCAGCTTGAGTTTATTGAACTGTGCGCTTGTCCCGGCGGCTGTGTCGGCGGGACGATGACGGTGGAAAATCCGTTTATTGCGCGCGCGCGGCTGCTGTCGCTTCGGCGGTATTTGCCCGTTTCGCAGAATTTTTGTTCCGAAAATGAAAATTATATTCCGGACAACTGTTTTTTCAGTGATCTTCCCGCGTATACGCCGATCACGCGTCTGAGTGAGAATTTCGGGGAGTCCATGCGCATGATGGCGGACATTCAGAAGCTGCGGGATACATTGCCCGGTATTGACTGCGGTTCCTGCGGCGCGCCGACCTGTCGTGCGTTTGCCGAGGACGTTGTGCGCGGCACGGCGGACATTCATCAGTGCGTGATTACCATGAAGTCGGAAATCGAGGCTTATATGAGAGAGCGGGACGGCTTGCGGGGCGAAAATTTGTCTGCCAAGAGCGGTTCGGACTTTGAATCGCAATAAAAACGACCTTTCGAGGTGATGCAATGAACGTATCGGAACTTTCGTGTGTGCTTGGTTTGACCCCCGTTGCGCTTGCGGACGGAGAGCGGGCGGTGACGGGCGCTTACTGCGGCGATCTGCTCAGTTGGGTTATGGGCAGAGCCCGCAGGGGGGACGCCTGGATTACGATTATGACCAATATGAATGTGGTCGCCGTCGCGTCGCTTGCGGATGCGGCATGCGTAATTTTAGCCGAGGGCGTTTCGGTGGAGCAGGCGGTCGCGGATGCGGCGCTGGCCAGAGGGGTCAACTTGCTCTCCT
The DNA here is from genome assembly GCA_958414825.1 of uncultured Eubacteriales bacterium. GTDB lineage: Bacteria > Bacillota > Clostridia > Oscillospirales > CAG-272 > UMGS902. Next base: position 11,707 of record CATYXQ010000031.1, read on the forward strand.
CTCCGCGCACTGCGTATGAAATTGCCGCCGCCCTGTCCGATATTTTGAAATGAGCCGCTTCTATTATGATTTTCACCTGCATTCCTGCCTGTCTCCCTGCGCGGACAACGACAACACGCCGAACAACCTTGCGGGGATGGCGGCGCTGGCCGGACTGGAAATCGTCGCGCTGACCGATCACAACACGGCCAGAAACTGCCCCGCATTTTTTGCGGCGGCAAGAAAGCACGGCCTTATTCCCGTGGCGGGCATGGAACTGACGACCTCGGAGGACATTCATGTAATATGTCTCTTTGAGAAGCTCGAAGATGCGATTGCGTTTGACCGGGAAATCGGCGCGCGTCATCGTTTTAAGGTGAAAAATCGCGCGGATGTTTACGGCGAGCAGTATATCATGGACGGCGAGGATCAGATTATCGGTGTTGAACCGCATTTTCTGCCGATGGCTACCGATGTTTCGGTGGATACGGCGCCCGCGCTTGTCGGGCGGTATGGCGGAATCTGCTATCCGGCGCATATAGACCGGCAGGCCAACAGCGTGGTCGCGGTGCTCGGAACCTTTCCGGAGCATCCGGTATTTCCTGCGGCTGAATTTCATGATGTTTCGCTTTATGCGGCTTATCTTGAACAATACCCCGCGCTTTCGGGCAAGCGTATGCTCAGCGGATCGGACGCGCATTATCTCTGGGACATCCGGGACAAAAGCTGTTTTTTGGAGCTTCCGTGCGGGGCGGGGGACGAGAACGCGGTACGGAAATGTCTATTTGATTTTTTAAAAGGGGCGCGGCTATGAAAGAGCTTTCGCTGAACATACTGGACATTGCTGAGAATTCCGCCAAGGCGGGGGCGAAAAATATCCGAATCGAACTCACAGAAACCGATACGCTGCTGATTATCACCGTTTCGGATGACGGCTGCGGTATGAAACCGGATTTATTGCAGAGCGTTGTGGATCCGTTTACAACGACGCGCACGACCCGCAAGGTCGGCCTTGGAATACCGCTCTTCAAGCTCGCGGCCGAGCAGACCGGCGGTACGCTGACCATTGTATCCAGACATGTTTCAGCGTTCCCGGCGGAACACGGCACGGTGGTTACGGCGCGCTTTCATAAGGATCATATCGACTGCGCTCCGCTCGGAGACACGGCGTCTACCATGCTCACGCTTGTGCAGGGACATCCCGATATTGATTTTTTGTTTGTGCATACGGCGCCCGGGCGTACCGTGCGGCTGGACACAAAGGAAATGCGTGAAGTGCTTTTGAACGTTCCGCTCAATTCGTACGAGGTATTGCAGTGGATTTCCGAGTATCTGCACGGGCAGTATGCGGAAAATTCCGAAGCTGGCGGAACATGCGATACAGAATCATAGAGTCTATATATTCATAAAAATAAATTATAAAAAACAGAAAGGAACAGAGCTTATGAAATCACTTGCAGAGCTTGCCGCCATCCGTGAAAAGATGCAGGACAAGGTCATTCTACGGGAGGGGACAAACCAGACGAGAATCGTTGTCGGTATGGCTACCTGCGGCATCGCTGCGGGCGCGCGTCCCGTTCTCAGCGCTTTTGTAGAGGAGGTCGGCCGCGCGGGTCTTGCCGATAAGGTTACGGTTACGCAGACCGGTTGCATCGGGATTTGTCAGTATGAGCCTGTGGTCGAAGTATTCGAGGCGGGCAAGGAAAAGGTCACCTATGTGAAAATGACGCCCGAAAAAGCAAAAGAAGTTGTGGAAAAGCACATCAAGGGCGGCAGCGTTGTGGCTGAATATACGATCAGCAGCGCAAAGGCTTGAATTTTTGGAGGTATTAAAAAATGATTCGTGCACATGTATTGATTTGCGGCGGTACAGGCTGTACGTCATCGGGAAGCGTCAAGCTGCAGAACCTTTTTGCAGAGCAGATTGAGGAAAAAGGACTTTCCGATGAAGTGAAGATCGTGCAGACCGGCTGCTTTGGTCTCTGCGCGCTCGGCCCGGTCGTCATTGTTTATCCGGACGGAACTTTCTATAGCCGGGTAAGCGAGAAAGACGTTCCTGAGATTGTTGAAGAGCATCTGCTCAAGGGCCGTCCGGTAGAACGTCTCGTATATAACGATGTTGCGGACGACGTCAAGCATTCTGCAAAAGAAGCGTCTCTTTCCGATACAAAATTCTACCGTTCTCAGAAGCGTATCGCGCTTCGCAACTGCGGCGTAATCAACCCTGAGGACATCAATGAATACATAGCCATGGACGGCTACCGCGCGCTCGGCAAGGCATTGACCGAGATGAAGCCGCAGGACGTTATCCAGTGTCTGCTCGATTCCGGTTTGCGCGGACGCGGCGGCGGCGGATTCCCCACCGGTCTGAAATGGAAATTCGCGGCGGCCAATGCGGCTGACCAGAAGTATGTCTGCTGCAACGCCGACGAGGGCGACCCGGGCGCATTCATGGATCGTTCTGTTCTGGAGGGCGACCCGCACGTCGTTTTGGAGGCAATGGCAATCGCCGGCTATGCAATCGGCGCAAACCAGGGTTATATCTATGTTCGTGCAGAATATCCGATCGCAGTCAAACGTTTACAGATCGCGATTGACCAGGCGCGCGAAAACGGCCTGCTCGGCAAGGATATTTTCGGAACGGGCTTTGATTTCGATATTGATATTCGTCTGGGCGCCGGCGCGTTTGTCTGCGGCGAGGAAACCGCACTGATGAACTCTATCGAGGGCAAGCGCGGCGAGCCGCGTCCGCGTCCTCCGTTCCCGGCGGTGAAAGGTCTGTTTGACCGCCCGACCATCCTGAACAACGTAGAAACTTATGCAAATGTTCCGCGCATCATTCTCAACGGCGCGGAATGGTTTGCTTCCATGGGTACGGAAAAATCAAAGGGAACCAAAGTCTTTGCGCTGGGCGGCAAAATCAATCATACCGGACTTGTTGAAATCCCGATGGGCACCACGCTCCGCGAGGTTGTCGAGGAAATCGGCGGCGGCATCCCGAACGGCAAGAAGTTCAAGGCGGCGCAGACCGGCGGTCCTTCCGGCGGATGTATTCCTGCAAGCCTGATCGACACGCCGATCGACTATGATAATCTGCTCGCAATCGGCTCCATGATGGGTTCGGGCGGTCTGATTGTCATGGACGAGGACAACTGTATGGTTGACATCGCGAAATTCTTCCTTGAATTTACGGTTGACGAGTCCTGCGGAAAATGCACGCCCTGCCGTGTCGGTACGAAAAAGCTGCTTGAAATGCTGGATAAGGTTACAAGCGGAAACGCAACGATGGAGGATCTCGACAAGATCGAGGAACTCTGTCAGTATATCAAAGCCGGTTCGCTTTGCGGCCTCGGTCAGACCGCGCCGAACCCTGTGCTTTCCACGCTGCATTATTTCAGAGACGAGTATGAGGCGCATGTCAAAGAAAAGAGATGTCCTGCCGGCGTTTGCAAAAACCTGCTCACTTACTTCATCGATGCGGACAAATGCCGCGGCTGTACGGCCTGCGCAAGAGCATGTCCCGCCGGCGCGATTACCGGCGCGATCAAGCAGCCGCATACGATTGACACTTCAAAGTGCCTGAAGTGCGGCGCCTGCATGGCGAAGTGTAAGTTCGGCGCAATTTATAAGAAGTGAGAGGAGAACCGGAACAAATGGATATGGTAAACATAAAAATCAACGGCAGAGAATATGCCGTCCCGAAGAATGCTACCGTGCTCGAAGCGGCCAGATTCGCCGGGATCGACATTCCCACGCTCTGCTATCTCAAGGACATCAATGAGATCGGCGCTTGCCGTCTTTGCCTTGTAGAAGTCAAGGGGGCGCGCGGACTGGTTACGGCCTGCGTATATCCCGTAAACGAGGGGATGGAGGTTTTCACCAATACCCCGAAAGTGCTGAATGCACGCAAACTCAATCTGGAGCTTGTGCTTTCCACGCATGAAAAGAAGTGTCTGTCCTGCATCCGCTCGACGGACTGCGAGCTTCAGGCGCTCTGCCGTGAGTACGGCGTTGACGAAACGCATTTCGAGTCTACGAAAATGGACAAACCGATCGACACCTCAACGCCGTTCCTTGTACGCGACAATAACAAATGTATCCTTTGCCGCCGCTGCGTAGCCGCGTGCAAGAATATGCAGGGAATCGGCGCGATAGAGGCGCTCAACCGCGGCACCGATACCGTAATCGGCTGTGCATATGATAAATCGCTTGCCGAGACCTCCTGTATCGGATGCGGCCAGTGTATCGTAGCCTGCCCGGTCGGCGCGCTGTATGAAAAGGACGATACCGACAAGGTGCTTGAAGCGATTGCCGATCCCGAAATGCATGTTGCAATCTGCACGGCGCCCTCTGTCCGTGCAACCATCGGCGAATGTTTTGGCTATGAGCCGGGCACTGATGTCGAGGGTAAAATGGTCGCTGCGATCAAAGGACTCGGTTTTGACGGCGTCTATGATATGAACCTGACGGCTGACCTTACCATCATGGAAGAGGCGACCGAATTTCTCGGCCGTGTGAAAAACGGCGGCAAGCTGCCGATGATCACCTCCTGCTCGCCTGGCTGGATTAAGTTCTGCGAGCATTACTTCCCGGAGATGATCGAAAATCTTTCAACCTGCAAGTCGCCTCAGCAGATGTTCGGCGCTATGTATAAGACTTATTATGCTGAGAAGATGGGACTGGATCCTGAGAAGATTTTCTTTGTTTCCGCGATCCCCTGTACCGCGAAGAAGTTTGAGGTTACCCGTCCCGACCAGTGCGCGGCGGGCGTACCCGACGTTGACGTTGCGATTACGACCAGAGAACTGGCAAGACTGATTAAAAAGGCCGGTATTGACTTCCGTTCGCTCGGCGATGCGAAATTCGATCAGCCCTTTGACATCGGTTCGGGCGCGGGCGCGATCTTCGGCGCAACCGGCGGCGTTATGGAAGCGGCGCTGCGCACTGCAGCTGAGGTCATTGAGGGCAAGGAACTGAAGACGCTCGAATTTGACGATGTGCGCGGAACCGAGGGCATCAAGCGCGCTACCTATAAGCTCGGCGATATCGAGTTGAGAGTAGCGGTTGCCAGCGGCACGGCCAATGCAAAGCGTCTGCTTCGCGCGGTGGAGGCCGGTGAGGAGCAGGTTGATTTCATCGAAATCATGGCTTGTCCCGGCGGCTGCGTCAACGGCGGCGGTCAGCCGACGCAGCCTGCAAAGGTGCGCAATACGGTTGATCTGCGCGCAAAGCGTGCGGCGGTGCTCTATACGGCCGACAAGAACATGGATCTGCGCAAATCGCATGAAAACAGCGCGGTTAAGCGTCTGTATGACGAGTATCTTGGCGCGCCCAACAGCCACAAGGCGCATGAGATTCTGCACACTTCCTATATTAAACGCGGACTTTAATTGAAACGAAAACGGACGGCTTTTGCCGTCCGTTTTGCTATTTGCCGAAATGTTTGCGGTTTTGAAGTGATTCGGAGAAATTTTTAAAAATATGCAACCGTTTTGGAAAAAAGACGATTATAATGGTAGAGAGACTGCATCAGCGGAAAGGAGAATGGCTTTGGAGGATACATTAATCGTTGATTTGTATCTTGCGAGAAACGAAGAAGCAATACGCCGCACCGATGAAAAATACGGCGGCAATTTGTGTGCGCTCTCGCAGAAGATTACCGGCAGCCGCGAGGATGCGGCGGAATGTGTGAATGATACGTATCTTGCCGCGTGGAATACCATTCCGCCAAATACACCGAGAACCTATCTGCTTGCGTTTTTGCTGCGCATTGTTCGCTGCGCTTCCTTGGATGTCTGCCGCCGGAGCACAAGACGAAAGCGGTCGGCAACGCTGATTGAACTGACCGGCGAACTGGAAGAATGCATCGCCTCGCCGGTCGGCGTGGAGAATACTGCGGACGACCGTGCAGTCGCTTCGGCGCTCAACGATTTTCTCGAAACGCTCGATGTGCAGACGCGGAACGTATTTTTGCGCCGGTACTGGTTTGCGGATTCAATACGGCAAATAGCGACGCGCTTTGGAATCGGTGAGAGCAAGGTAAAATCCATGCTGTTTCGGACGCGGGAAAAGCTCCGGACATGGCTTTTGGAAAGGGGGATACGGATTTGAGCGGCGAGCGGCTTTTTGAAAAAATGAATTGGATAGACGATCGATACGTGCAGGAAGCGGCCGAGGCAAAATCCGCTGTGCGTTTCTCGTTTCGGCGCCGAATCTTAACGGCCGCGGCGGCCTGCGTATGCCTTGCTGTTTTCGGCCTCTGGCTGCATTTTGATTCGGACGAGATTTTGGATGTGGATGGGTTTCATATCGAAAACGGTGTGCTGCTCTCCTACAGCGGCACCCGGTCGGAGCTTGTGTTGCCCGACGCGGTGACAGCGGTTGCGGATTTTGCTTTTTTGCAGAATGCGGGAGCGGGCAGTATTGAAAGCGTGACCATACCTGCGGGCGTCCGCGAGATCGGCCGCAATGCGTTTGCGGGGCTTGAAAATATGGTGCAGCTGATTTTGGAGGATGAGAACACTGCTTTTGTGGAGCGGGACGGCGTAATTATGACGTTTGACGGTTCTATGATTGTAAAATACATTGGGCAGGATGCGGAAAGTTATACGATGCCGCAGGGCGTTCAGTATATCGGAGCACATGCGTTTCAGAATACGGCGTTTCGCCGGATTGAGTTCTGTGACGGACTTGAATATATCGGCTACAATGCGTTTGCGGGATGCGCCTCTTTGGAAGAGATTGATTTGCCGGACAGCGTTACACGTCTTGACGATGGCGCGTTTGCGTATTGTACGCACGCGGTGGACGGCTATATTCCAGAGTCGGTGGATATGGGAGCGGGGGCTTTTGAGAGCGTGCCCTTTTTCCTCAGTCAGATTGCGGGGCAGATGAGCCCGCTTGAAGAAATCGTGCGCGGTCTGATTGAGCCGTCCGAAGCGATTCAGAAGTCGGATACGGCCCGCGTACTGCTTCAGATTGACGCGATTCTTGAATTTTACCGCACGGGAAAATTGCCCGACAGCGGGCTTCCGCTTGTACAGCGTATTCAAAATATCATAGGCGCGCCGCTGCCCGAGGATGCTTTGCTGCCTGATACCGTTGATTTTTCCGATCTTGAATTCCGGGATAGCGGCTGGGGCGGCATGGGAATTCGGGATGTACAGATCCTTCTGCCGCTTGGCAGTACCTGTACGCTGGTTATGGAAGCGTATCTGTACGCGCCGGGCGGACTGCTCTATTGGTCGGAGGCCGAGTGGCGCATTGAGGAAATGATGTTTGTTTCGGATGAAGCGGAAAATGAGCGGCTGGGCGACTGGCAGGTGACCGAGGCCGACGGCACGCTGGTATTTTACAATGAGGAAACCGGCGCGGCGGTGCGCACGCCCCCGTATCTTTCCGAAGCGGAGTCGTACCGGCTGCTGTTGTCTCCGGAGGAAAACCGATGCGTTGTGGAATACGCGCGCGGCGGCGTGTGGTATTTCTTTGTGCAGAGCTTGGACGGCGAACGCTTTGAGGTCAGTATGAACTCGTATATTGATTATCTGAACCGGTATTTCGGCGCCTATGTGCCGGGAACGCTTTTCTGGTCGGACAACGACACGGTATGCGGCGAAAATGAATACGGCGAGTTTGCGCTTGATCTGTATACGCTGTTCCCGAAACAGATTACCGACAATCGATCTGACGGGTGAAAAAACTTGACAGAAATGCGGTTTTTCCGTATAATGAAACCATTCAAAGTATGCGGCCTATGACGGTCAATCCTTTGTCGGTTTTTGTTTTATGAAGCTTCTCAAGTGACGAAAACAGTTATTTTGAGAAGCAAGGAGGATTTTATGAAAAAAACGATTGCGTTTCGACGCTTTGGCAGTTTCTCTGCGGGCATTGTCTGCCTGCTGGCAATTTCAGTTCTGCTTGCGGGCTGCGGGAAACCAAAAACGCCGGACGAAAACGAACCAACGGATACCAAAATCACGACGGATGCGGAAATGAGTCAGCCGACTTCGGAATCTTCGGCGGCTGCGACTGAACCTACCGGTATGCTCGCGCCGGAATCCGAGCTTTATTTTGACCCTGAGCCGTATATTATGGGAGAAATTGACGCGCCGACGGTTATCGCCGCAGCTACGTATGAAAAACAGGCGATAGATTGTACGTTCGACGGCCCGTTTGATTTCGTACACCGAATTTCGATTCCCGCGCTGGATTCCGATAAGCCGGGAGCCCAAGCGCTTAACGCGAAAATTTTTGACCATTACAGTCCTCATATCGAGGAGTTGAAGACCGATACCGAAGGCGGAAATCTGTATCACATTTCCTATTTTTCGAGTACGCTCGGCAGTATGGTGTTTCTCTGCGTACAGACAGACGGCGGCTGGCAGTATTCGGAGGGCTGGCATTCAAACAGCTACTATTATTATGATGCGGCAGCCGACCGTGAGGTCAGCGCAAAAGAATATCTTGCGTATTTTGGACTGGACGCGGACGCGCTTGCAAAAGAAGCGGCGCTGAGCGACGCTTATTTGCGCGCGGTGGATTCACAGAGCTTTTATTACGGGGAAATCGAGGCCGAAGAACTTCGCGGTGCGATAGCGACTGCTGTTTCAGCTTTGCCTGAGGCCTATGAGGTGACGGCGGAAACTATCCGTGTATGGATGCGCACGGAGGGCGGATATGTCGATTATAGCTTTGCCTGCGATATTGACGCTGCAAGCGGGATGCCGTGCAGTCCCTCGTATGCTGTGAAAGCATCGGAATTTTCTTCCGATGAAAGCTGCAAAGGCGTCGTATTTAATTTTTCAGACCGAACGCTGCGAAGCGTCGAGGCTGCGCCGGAGGTTTGCTCTGTGATTCGGAGCGCGTATGTTACAAGCGCATATGTGGCGCTTGTCTGCACGGATGCATTGCCGGATTTGTACGGCCATGAGGTGCGGGTAAACGGCAAGACTGCCGGCAGTGGTTCCAGTCAGGGCGGGGGAGATTTCTATATGTACTGCTATTATATAGAAGGATATACGCCGTTTGAAGATCTGAAAACGGTTGAAATTGTAATATCGGCGGAGTAAAAATACGGGCAGCGCGGTACTGAAAACCGCACTGCCCGTGTTTTTTCTGATGGGTATTTTGTATCTGCCGCAATCACTTTGATTTTCTTTGCTCTGCCGCTGCTCGATAGGCGCGCGGAGACAGGCCGTATTGGCGCTTAAATGCTTTGGAAAAAGCATAGATGTCCGGATATCCGACTGCGCACGCGGCGTCGGTCGGGGACATGCTGCACTCGGTAAGCAGTTTTTCTGCCTCCGAAAGCCGTTTTTGGCACAGATATTTCTGCGGCGACATGCCGACGGCGGCCTTGAAAATGCGCGAGAGATAGGTTCGCTCGTGGTGCAGTCGGCTGGCAAGTTCGGCGACGGTAATGCCGCTTGCAAATTCAAGGTCTATATAGTTTTGCGCAATGCGCGCGGTTTTCTGCGCCTGCGTTTCTTTTTTCTGCGCGTATTTTTGTCCGAACAGCAGGAGAATTTCCAGAATTTTTCCACATATAAAGGCTTCGCGCAAGCCGTTTTCGCCTGCGTTTCCGCTGTATTTTGCATATTGCTCTTTCAGTTGCAGAAAGCAGTCTGCCGCGACGCCGGCCTCCAGCACATCTTCTTTGATGATGCAAGGCGGCAGGGGAAAGGAGGCGGTAAATCCGATCCAGATATAGTGCCAGGGGGCTTCTTTATCCGCTGCATACCGGGTGACTTCGTTCGGCCGGATGATGAAACACGCGCCGGGGCCGAGAGAATAGGTTTGACCTCGTGTTTGAAATCTGCCGTACCCGGATACGATATAATGAATTAAATAATAGCGCCGGACGGCCGGACCGAACGCGTGCGCGGGGGAGCAGTATTCATATCCCACGTTTAGGGGATTGAGCGGAGACAGGCCGCGGTTGGAGAGCGGATAAAGCTTTATGGACACGGTATCACCTCAATTCTATTCACATCATACCAAGAAAAAACAGAGAAGTAAAGAAAATATCCTTTAAATCGGTCACATTTTGATAAGATAGGAGCATCATTGTTCTATGGGAAGCGTCCGGTGTGCGTATTATAATAGACTCAAACCGGTTTGCCGTGTAATTTGCTTGCGGCCGACTTTGAAAAATGTGAGTAAGGGATGTGTTTTTATGAAAATTACGATCATGGGCGCGGGAAGCTCAGTATTCTGCAAAAATGTCATCGGGGACACGCTGCTGACCCCTGCGCTTTGCGAGTGTGAGATCGCGCTTTATGACATCGACGGCGCGCGTCTTACCGAATCGGCTTTGATTGTGGAGGCGCTGAACCGGAAATACAATGCGGGACGCGCGCGGGTGGAGAAATATCTCGGAGTTGAAAATCGCCGGGACGCGCTTCGCAATGCGGATTTTGTCATTAATACCATACAGGTGGGGCTGTATGATCCCTGTACAATTTTAGACTTTGAAATCCCGAAGAAATACGGTCTGCGTCAGACAATCGGCGATACGCTCGGTATCGGCGGCATTTTCAGAGGACTGCGCACCATTCATGTCTTGCGCGATTTTGCAGCGGATATGGAAGCGGTTTGTCCGGACGCATGGTTTTTGAACTACACCAATCCCATGGCAATTCTGAGCGGTTATATGCAGCGGTATACCGGGGTAAAGACTGTCGGTCTGTGTCACAGCGTTCAGGTTGTGGCCAAAAGCTGTATGCAGCATCTTGGCATGGATTATTCCGAATACGGACACTCGCTTGTCGCCGGCATCAATCATATGGCCTGGCTGCTTGAAATCTATGATAAAAACGGCAACGATCTGTATCCCGAGATTCGACGCCGCGCAAAGACGATCAACGACACGCCGCACAAAGACATGGTTCGCATGGATTATCTCAACAATTTCGGTTATTATGTCACCGAGTCCAGCGAGCATAACGCGGAGTACAATCCTTTTTATATCAAGTCAAAGTTTCCGGAACGGATCGAACGCTTTCAGATTCCGCTGGACGAGTATCCGCGCCGCTGTGTCAGACAAATTGAAAAATGGAACGAGCGAAAGGAAGAACTGCTCGGCGGCGGCGATATTGAACACAAACGTTCCGGGGAATACGCCTCGTATATTATGGAGGCTATGGTTACGGATACGCCTTATAAGATCGGCGGCAACGTGCAAAACGCGGGGCTTATCGACAATCTGCCCGCAAACGCCTGCGTAGAGGTGCCCTGTATGGTTGACGGCAGCGGCGTCTCTCCGACGCATGTCGGTGCGCTTCCGCTCGTGCTTGCCGCCATGAATATGACCAATATCAACGTACAGCTTTTGACGATAGAGGCTGCGGTAACACAGAAAAAAGAGGCTATTTATCATGCCGCCATGCTGGATCCGCATACGGCGGCTGAACTTCCAATAGATGAGATCAAGGCAATGTGCGACGAGCTTTATAACGCGCATACCGAGGCTGGTTATCCGGTCTTTTGACGCTGGTATCTGTTTAAAAAATTCCCGCTTGACACACAAGCGGGAATTTTTTTAACGGCAACGCACACCTGGAT
>CATYXQ010000032.1 GCA_958414825.1 uncultured Eubacteriales bacterium
TTGCAGCGGCAAAATATATTCAGCGCGGAAAAACGCTTGCGGACGTTGGATGCGGCGCCGGATTTCCATCCTTGCCGCTGGCGATTGCACGTCCCGACCTGCATATTCTGGCGCTCGATGCAACTTCCAAAAAAATAAACTTTGTACGCGCCGCCGCAGAACGCCTATCGCTCTCCAATCTGTCAGCTGTGGTCGGCCGCGCGGAGGATTTCGGCGCGGGTATGCTGCGCGGGAAATACGATTATGTCACGGCGCGTGCCGTTGCCCGCCTCAATATTTTATGTGAGTGCTGTATTCCGCTTTTGAAAATCGGCGGCGTATTTTTGACGATGAAAGCAAAAACGGGCGCCGAAGAACTGATTGAGGCGAAAAATGCAATAGCCGCGCTTCGCGCAAAAATTTTGTTTTCCACGGAATTTTCGCTAACAGATACAAAAAGCCCTGAGCCTCCCCTTTGCCGAATGATTGCGGGCATTGAAAAATGCGGGGAAACTGAAAAAATTTATCCAAGGAATTATGCACAAATCAAGAAAAAGCCGCTCTAAGCTGCGGCTTTTTTCTGTTTTTCCCATCTCCGCATACGGCGGCGCGCGGAAATCGCGCCTTTTTCGTCATAGAAAGTGTGGAAATACCGCCGCAAATTAATTTTTTATTTCCCACGCGGTTTGTTGTAGGATTTTCTTACCGACTTTTTGAAAGGAAATCTAAAAATGAACGTTTTGCAAAATATGCTTCCCAAACTGAATTTTAAAAACTGCGAGGATCAAAGCCCGTGCGACAGAGTACATAGAATTCCGGTATGCCGAATCCTGCCCAACCCGGCGCAGCCGCGAAAATATTTCGACAACAACGAAACGCTTCGCCTTGCGGACAGTATTCGCCGACACGGCATTCTTCAGCCGCTCTGCGTCCGAAAGCCCGTTTCTGCAGGCGACCTCAGCGAATACAGCGGTATTTATGAACTGATCTCGGGAGAACGAAGACTTCGCGCCGCAAAACTGATCGGTCTTTCCGAAGTGCCCTGTATCATTATCGAAGCGGACAGTCTGCGCTCGGCCGAGCTTGCAATCATAGAAAACCTCCAGCGCGAGGATCTGAGCATGTTTGAGGAAGCATCTGCAATTGCCGCGCTCATCAATCTTTACGGACTGACGCAGGAGGAAGTGGCCGCAAAACTTTCAGCCAGCCAATCTTATGTAGCCAATAAGCTGCGGCTTTTGCGCTTCAGCGACACAGAACAAAAATTGATCCTTGAAAAAAGGCTGACCGAGCGGCATGCACGAGCGCTTTTGCGCATACAGGAGGAAAAAGAACGCTGCGCAGCGCTGGAAACGATCATAGAGCGGGGATTTAACGTTGCGGAAACCGAAGAATACATATCCCGGCTGCTTGATACCGAAAAAGAAGAAAAAGCACCGGCAAAAAAACGCATCGCCATGGTACGCGACGTCCGAATTTTTTACAATACCATCGACCGCGCGGTGGATATCATGAACCGTGCAGGGATCGACGCAAAAACGCAAAAACGCGATCTGGGCGATACCTGGGAAGTCACCATCCGCATTCCGAAAGCAAACGAAGCGTAAGCCGGATAAAATCGCACCGCCCCCGCAGAATTCCGAAAACCGGAATCCGCGGGGGCGGTACTTGTCTTCTTCAAAATAACGAACAGGCAAAATCAATAGCAGATTTTTCCGGGGTTCAGAATCGTCTCCGGATCAAAAGCTGCTTTGATGCCCTGCATCAGTTGGATCTGCCCATCGCCGTACTGCGCCTGCATATACTGCTTTTTCGCATAGCCGATTCCGTGCTCGCCGGAAACCAGACCGCCGAGTTGCTCGGCCTTTTTATACATTTTATCAAAGCAGCTTGAAAGCGTCTTTTCCCACGATTTTTCATCCAGCGCGTCGCGGCAGATATAGACATGCAGATTGCCGTCGCCCGCATGACCGAAACTCGGGATGCGCACGCCCTCCTCCTCTGCCAGACGATGCGTATATTTGATAAATTCATCTACCGAACTGCGCGGCACCACCACGTCGCACTCGTCCATTTCAGTTGTGGAAGCCTTGATTGCCTCCAAAAACGCGCCTCGTGCGTTCCAAACGGATTTTTTGCGCTCCTCCGTATCTACAATATAAGCGTCCAGCGCGCCGAGAGACAGGCAAAGATCAGCGACCGTGCGCATATCATGCTCGACCTGCTCGTCGGTGTTGCCGTCAAAAGTCAAAAGAATATAAGCGTCGTTTTTGCTGTCGGGGAACTTTTTGCCGAGATAATCCTCGGAAAAGAGAATGGTATCGCGCGACATATATTCAATAGCCGTTGGAATGACTTTGGAGCGAATAATCTGCGGAACCGCCTCAAGCGCGCTCTTCATATCCGCAAACGGCACAAGCAGGCTGATCGACGTCTTCGGCAGCGGAAGCAGCCGAAGCACCGCCTCGGTAATAATCGCAAGCGTTCCCTCCGAACCGATTACCAGATCCTTTAAGCTGTACCCCGAACTGTTTTTCACGACCTTGCCGCCAAGCTGCATGACATCGCCGTTTGGCAGTACAACCGTGAGCGCGCGCACATAATCGCGCGTCACGCCGTATTTTACTGCGCGCATACCGCCCGCGTTGGTCGAAATATTCCCGCCGATCGTCGCAGATTTTTCACCCGGATCGGGCGGATAGAAGAAATCGCGCGCCTCGACATACGCCGAAAGCTCCATGAGCAGCACGCCCGGCTGCACGGTCACGGTCAGATTGTCCTCGTCCAAATCGAGAATTTTATTCATCTGCGTGGTTTCGAGCAAAATACCGCCGCACACGGGCACAGCAGAACCAACAAGCCCCGTGCCGCTTCCGCGCACGGTAACCGGAATTTTGCGCGCATATGCATGTTTCATGACCGCGGACACTTCCTCAGTCGAACGGACGCGCACGAGCGCCTCCGGCATACAGTGCACGCCGCCGAGTTCGTCATGGCTGTAATCGGGACTGATCTCGCTATCGACAAGCACATGCTCCGCACCGACGATTTTTTTCAGCGCCTCCGCATCGGAGGCCGTAAACTTATTATACATTGTTCTGCGCCTCCTTTACCCTCGCGAGCAGCATCGGGAGAATCTCACCGACATCCCCGACAATGCCGTAATGCGCCACGTCAAAAATCGGAGCGTCCTTGTCCGAGTTTACGGCGACGATACAGTCCGAAGACTTCATACCCGCAGAAAACTGAACCGCGCCCGAAATGCCGAGACAGAGAATAAATTTCGGTTTTACGGTTCGACCCGAAAGGCCGATCTGATGCTTCGCATCCATGCGGTTGGCCTCGACAAGCGGCCGCGTACAAGCCAAAACACCGCCGAGCGCCTCAGCAAGCGCACCGGCCGTTTCAATCAGCGCGTCGCTGCTCGCGCCGCGTCCCACAGCGACAATGACGTCCGCCTCGGAGATATCCACATCTTTCGGTTTTTCGGTTTTTTCAAGAACTTCGATCCGACTTTTCGTCAGCGCAGGCGTAACCGGCATGAGTACGATTTCGCCCTGCTCCTCCGCCATAGGCGCAGGTTCGTCAAATACCTTGTAGCGCACCGTGCAGAACTGAGGACGGTGATCGGGTGAAATAATCTGCGCCATGATGTTGCCGCCGAACGCCGGACGAATCTGCACAAGATCGGTATTGGCTTTCATTTCAAGCACCGTGCAGTCTGCCGTAAGCCCGGCGCGGCAGCGCGCCGCAACACGGGGCGCAAGCTGACGTCCGAGATTGGTCGCGCCGATCAGAATGCTGGATGGCTTGACCTTGTCGATAAAATCACAGAACGCAGCCGTATACGGCTCAATCCGGAAATCTGCAAACGCCGGATCGTCATACACATAGATCCGATCCACGCCGTAGTGCAAAAGCTGCTTAGCGCAATCCTCCGCGCCGCTGCCGAGCAGCAGCGCATAAACCGGATGGCCGGTAACCGCGGCAAGCTCTTTGGCCTTGCCGATCAGTTCATAGCTGACCCGATGAATTTCTTTTCCCGCATGATCTATGTAGACGCAAACGCCGTTCCACGCCGACTTATCAATGCCGGCCTTTTGCTCCTCGACAAATTCAATAACGCCAGCCGGTCCTTTTTTCACGCACATCTTACACATCTTGCAGGCGGCGCTGATTTCAAGTCCCCGGTCTCCGTAGCTGATTGCGCCAAACGGGCAAATCCGGATCAATTCCTTTGCAATATCCGCGTCAACACGCGCCTGATTGACCTTTAGCTGTCCCATCTCGCGCCTCCTTACACCAGTCTCCGCGCCGCAAGCAGCGCAAAGATACCCGCCGCCTGTTCGGCTGCGGTTCCGGTAATACTGTGCTTTTCCGTATTCTTTTCAGGCGGGAAAATCCGCTCGACCTGTGTCGCCGATCCACTCTGGCCATAGTGAGACGCGTCCTGATCGGCAAATTCCGAAAAGGTCATCATGCGAATCTGCTCGTCCGTCACAGTTTTTCTCACTTTATAAGAAGGCAGACGAGGGGAGTTGACATCGCTGTCCACACAAAGCAGGCAGGGCATCTCCATACGCTCTCGGATCACCTTATTATCCAGACTGACCGTAATATAGACGCAGCCGTCCCGAACATCGTCTATCGAAAGAACATTCGCCGCATGGGGAATTTCCAAATATTCCGCAAGCTCCGCACCGACCTGCGCCGTATCGCCGTCGGTGGTCTGCTTACCGCATAGAATCAGGTCAAACTTGCCGATTTTCTGCACGCCCTGCGAAAGCGTATACGCGGTCGCCAGCACGTCCGCGCCCGCGAACTTACGGTCGGTCAAAACCGTTCCGCGCGCCGCGCCCATGCAGACCGACTCCACAATTACCGCCTTCGCCTGCGGCGGTCCCATCGTAATCGTTTCCACTTCTCCGCCGTATTTTTCTTTCAGAGCGACCGCCATCTCAATCCCGTACAAATCATACGGATTCATTTTGCTGGCGACGCCGTCGCGTTTAAGAACACCCGTAACCGGATCCACTTCTACGTTGCTTGATCCGGGCACCTGCTTAATGCATACGAGTATGTTCACCTAACGCACCTCCTTGTTAAAAATCGAACGCTCCGTCAAAATGCTTAAACGAAAGCGCATACTAAAAACTTACCTATTTAGTATACCAGATATTTTTGTCATTTGCAAGCTATTTTTCCATATTCATTGGTTAAATTGTACAGTTTTGAAAACAGTTTTCGTTAAAAATACTACAATGATTTAAAAAAGATTTATGCTTAGCTATTGACAAAAAATAGACAAAGCTGTATACTTAAATTGTCTCAAATGATACAGTATTGGAGCGTGAGGCTATGGAGCTTGCACAAGAGGAAAGAATCGCATTTTCCCAAGCCCTGAAAAAAGTTTTCGGAGAAGCGGCCGCATCGGGCGATTTTGCCAAAAAAACGCTTACCGGCGGACGATTGTCCGCTATCGAATTTTCCGTCGGACAAACCATTTCCCACGATAAAAACGCCACGCCCGCGCTCGGCTTTATCGTGCGCGGCGGAGCCGAAGTTGTCCGGCGCCGCGCCGGCAGCGAAGTGTTTTTGCGCAAAATCAACGCGGGCGATGCATTCGGCGCGGCGCGCCTGTTTTCAGACAATACAGACTGCGTAACCTGTATACGCGCATACTGTGAACCTACTCTTGTACTCTTCATGCCACAGACGCTGGCCGAGGATATGATGCTGACCTATCCGCACGCCGCACTCGGATATATCCGGTTTTTATCCGAAAAAATCCGGTTCCTCAATCACAAAATGGCCGCTTTTACCGCCGACGGCGCAACCGCAAAGCTCGCGGCGTATATCCGGCGCGAAGCGAATGAAAACGGCGTGTTTGTGCCCGATATGCCTTATCGCAGACTGGCCGATGCGCTCGGACTCGGACACGCTTCGCTCTACCGCGCGCTCGACACGCTGGAAAAGTCCGGCGCTATAAAAAAAGAACAAAAAATAATTTATATATCGGACTGCGGCATTCTGTCACAGTTCTAAAGGAGAATTTTCATGAAAAAGCTTGTATCCGTATTTTGTATTTTCGCCCTGCTCTTCTCGCTCGCCGCATGCGGCGAGCCGAAAGCGCCCGAAATGAGCGACGAAACCGACGTATCCGCGCAAAGTTCCGAGAACTCGTCTGCCGCTACGCAAACCGAGAACGCCGACGCACCGCAAAGTAGCGCAACAACCGAGGAACCAGCGCCGACTCTGCCGACCGAAATGAAAGTCGCCGCCCTGAAAGGACCTACAGGCATGGGACTGGCCAAGCTGATGCAAGACAGCGCGGATGAAAAAGTCCAAAACATCTATACCTTTGAACTGATGAGCGATCCGAACGCCGTAAGCGCCGCCGTCATCAAGGGCGAAGTGGACGTGGCCTGCGTACCTGTCAATCTTGCAAGCGTACTCTATTCCAAGACCAAGGGCGATTATATCTGTCTTGCCCTCAACACGCTGGGTGTGCTGCATATTCTTGAAAACGGCAATACGGTGCAAAGTATCGAAGACCTGGTCGGCAAAACGCTCTATGCAACCGGTCAAGGCTCCACGCCCGAATATATTCTCAATTACATCCTTGAGAAAAACGGAATCGCCGATAAAGTAACGATCGAATACAAAACCGAGCACAGCGAGCTTGCCGCGCTTTTGGCTTCCGGTTCGGTAACGCTCGGTATGCTTCCCGAGCCAAACGTCAGCAGCGCGATGGCACAAAACAGCGCTTTGCGGCCGGCTCTGGATCTCACGGCGGAATGGGACAAAATCTGCGACACCAGCGCGGTACAGGGCTGCGTAATCATCAAAAAGGAATTCGCCGAAAACAACCCGGACGCAGTTGCGGCCTTTATAGAAGATTATGCCGCAAGCGTCTCGTTCTGCAACGAATCCACAGACGAGGCTGCCGCACTATGCGAAACCTACGGCATCGTCCCCAAAGCGGCAATCGCAAAAAAGGCGTATCCGAACTGCAACATCGTATTCATCACCGGCGATGAAATGAAAGCATCGCTTTCCGCATTCCTAAAAGTACTTTTTGAAGCCAATCCGGCCTCGGTCGGCGGCGCTCTGCCCGATGATGACTTCTATTACGCTGCGAAATAAAATCAAGCGGCTACTCGGTCACATCGGCGTGCTGCTGTTCTGGCTTGCCGTATGGCAGGCGGCCGCGCTGCTGATCGGACGCGAGGTCATACTGCCGCAGCCGTCGGCGGTACTCCATAGACTGGCCGCGCTTGCGCAGACCGCCGCGTTTTACCGTGCGCTCACAGGCTCGCTGGTTCGGATTACGCTCGGCTATATTGCAGGACTCGCCGCCGGCATTTTGACCGGAACGCTGATGTATTTTTTTAAACCCGCGCGCGCGCTGCTTGCCCCGGTTCTGACCGTTGTGCGCAGCACGCCTGTCGTTTCTTTTATTCTGCTCGCGCTGGTATTGCTGCAAAATGCGCTGATCCCAATTTTCATCACATTTCTGATGGTATGGCCGATTTTGTCCGAGACCGCATTTTCCGCTTTTTCTTCGGTAGACGGCGCGCTGCTGGAAATGACCGGCATGTACGGCATTTCCGGCGTTTCCCGTCTCCGCGCGCTCTATATTCCGTCGGCGCTGCCGCACCTGCAAAGCAGCGCGCTGACTGCGCTCGGCCTCTCCTGGAAATCGGGCGTCGCTGCCGAAGTGCTTTGCTCTCCGCGCGACTCCATCGGTCGGTTCCTGCGTGAATCGCAAATTTATCTGGAAACTGCCGACCTGCTCGCCTATACGGTACTCGTCGTTGTTCTGAGCCTTTTGCTCGAAACGCTGATGAAAAAACTTTTACGCCGCGCGGGAGGGAAAACGCATGGGCATTCTGTTTGAAAACGTATCCAAAGCATACGAAAAGCCGGTGCTTGAAAACCGCACGCTTCGCTTTCCTGACGGAAAAATCACCGCGCTGCTCGGAGAAAGCGGTCTCGGCAAAACAACGGTGCTCCGGCTGATTGCCGGACTTGAGTTTCCCGACGCAGGCACTGTCAAAACGAATGGAAAAATCGCCTATCTGTTTCAGGAACCGCGGCTTCTGCCCGCGCTCAGTGCTTGGAAAAACGTGCGGATCGCCGCACCGAGCGACGAAGCCGCCAAAGAAGCGCTGAGACTCTGCCGCGCCGAACAGTTCGCCGACAAATATCCGGACACGCTCTCCGGCGGTGAAAAGCAGCGTGCGGCGCTCGCGCGCCTGATTGCGTTCGGCGGCGACATCCTGCTACTGGACGAGCCTTTTTCCGCGCTCGACAGCGAAACCAAGGAAACGCTGATTCAAAATCTTTTGCCGCGTTTTCGAGACAGAACCGTCGTATTGGTTACGCACAGCGAAACGGAAGCGAAGCGGATCGCAGACGAAACGATCCGCCTGTGACACATTCCGGCAACCATGCGCCGGGCGCATTTCCCCTTGAGAACACATCTGACTTTTTTCCGAAACCGGCGTCTGCATTTTGGCAGACGCCGGTTTTCTCTTCTCTTTTCTGACGATTTCACGCCGAATTTACGCATCAGACTTATAAAAAAGCAAAACACGCTTGACAGAAACACGGTTTTGAGAGATAATAAAAACAAATACAACACTTAGAAACAATTCCGAAAGGACAAACCATGCTGGACGTAAAATTTATCTGTGAAAACTCTGAACTGGTAAAGGAAAATATCCGCAAAAAATTTAAGGATTCCAAGCTTCCGCTTGTCGATGAAGCCATAGCGCTGTACACACAAAAATGCGCGGCCAATACGCGCGCAGGCGAGCTTCGCGCCAACCGCAACAAGATTTCCAAAGAGATCGGTATGCTCATGGGCAAAGGTCTTCGCGAAGAAGCCGAAGCCAAAAAAGAATTGGTCAACAGCCAGGCAAAAGAACTCGCCGAGCTTGAAACCAAAGAAAATGAGCTTGAAGTACAGCTTCGCGACGTATTGATGAAAATTCCGAACATCATCGATGCAAGCGTACCCGTCGGACGGGACGACAGCGAAAATGTAGAGGTCGAGCAATTCGGCGAGCAGACCGCCGTGGATTTTGAAATCCCCTATCACACCGATATTATGGCAAAGTTCAACGGCATTGACAAGGAGGCCGCGGGCAAAGTCGCCGGCGAGGGTTTTTACTACCTGATGGGCGACATTGCGCGCCTGCACAGCGCGGTTCTGTCTTATGCGCGTGACTTTATGATTAATAAGGGCTTCACCTACTGCATTCCGCCTTATATGATCCGATCAAGCGTAGTTACCGGCGTCATGAGCTTTGAGGAGATGGATGCGATGATGTACAAAATCGAAGGAGAGGATTTGTACCTGATCGGCACATCCGAGCACTCCATGATCGGAAAATTCATCGACAGCATTACGCCCGAAGAAAAACTGCCGCTGACGCTGACCAGCTAGTCCCCCTGCTTCCGCAAGGAAAAAGGCGCGCACGGCATCGAGGAACGCGGCATCTACCGCATTCATCAGTTTGAAAAGCAGGAAATGATCGTCATCTGCCGTCCGGAAGAGAGTATGGAATGGTTCCATAAAATGTGGAGCTACAGCGTCGAACTTTTTCGCTCCATGGATATTCCCGTGCGTACGCTCGAATGCTGTTCAGGCGATCTTGCCGACCTCAAGGTCAAATCCTACGACGTTGAAGCCTGGTCTCCGAAGCAAAAGAAATATTTCGAGGTCTGCTCCTGTTCCAATCTCGGCGACGCACAAGCGCGCCGCCTCGGCATCCGCATCAAAGGTGCGGACGGAAAAAAGTATCTGGCGCATACCCTGAACAATACCGTGGTTGCGCCGCCGCGTATGCTGATTGCGTTCCTTGAAAATAACCTCGCCTTTGCGGACGGAAAATATTCGGTCAGAATTCCCGAAGCGCTGCGTCCGTACATGGGCGGGCTTACCGAGATCAAAGAAAAGAACGGATGAGCGGAAAGCACGATAAAGCGCGTATTGCTCCTTTGAAACGTATTCGAGCCGTTTGTGCGACGCTTGCAAAGCGCCGCAAACCGCCTTTTTATAAAAAAAATGCCGCCAAGGAACGCAGGCTTGCGTTCCTTGGCGGTTTTTTATCGTTTTCTGTTTTTAAAATATACTCTGCGCTTTCGTCCGGTCTTATGCGTCCGCTTTCCGAACTGCGGCGCAGATCATACCGTATGCCCAATGCTTCTCTGCCGTATCCGCAATCGTTACGCCGTCGGATTCTTCAATCTGTGCAATACGATTCATCAGCGCGACCAGTTCCGCACGGGTAATATGATCCTCCGGACGAAACCGGCCGTCCGGATCGCCGTTCAAATATCCGGCTTCCGTCAGAGCGCCGATATACCGATATGCCCAGTGCGTCGCCGTCACATCGCTGTATCTTCCCGCCGCTGGTGTAGCCGTATCCAGTCCAAGCGCCAGCGAAACAACTTTACAAAGTTCTGAGCGCTTAATATTATTTTCCCCACGGAACGTGCCGTCCTCATAGCCGTCCACAAGCTTTGCGCCGATCAGCTTTTGCACCGCGCCCCGATGGTCTGCATCCACATCGACAAAATACGTCTTGCTTGATTCAGCATAAGAACCAAACAGCGCGTCCAGCGCCTCAACGACTTCATAACGGGTGGCCTTATCATCCGGGCGGAACTTCTTTCCGCTTTCCAGCTTCATATATCCGCCAAGCGACGCATCCTCACCCAAATACACCCAAGGATCGGATGCTTTCACGATATACCGATAGATCCCAATCTCAGAGGGAAGAAGATCATATTCGGCGCCGCTGTACTTTGCATACGCCTGAACCGTTGTCGAATCGGTAATCACGAGCGGCTCGTCCGGATCATATAAAATGCGATACTCCTTGTCGGCGGGGCTTTTTCCGCCGAGCGCATAGTAAATATCCGCTTCCGAAAGATCACAGGAAAACGAAATCTCAGACCCGCGCAAAAGCGTATCGGATTCTTCCGAAACCCGTACAGGCGGCAGTACATAATCCGTAAGATCGGTCGTTCCCCGACTGATCGTAACCGATTTTGATTTGCCGCAATTCTCACACTTGCACTCCGCACGGCCCGAAACGGTTTTAGTTGGAAGCTTCGTCAGAAACAAATCGCCGTACTGATGATCCAGCTTCTCAATTTCTATGTAAATATATTCATTGCAGCGGTCGCATCTGGCACGTTTGCTGCCCTCTTTTTCACAAGTCGCCTTTTCATAAACACGCCACTTGCCGGAAGATTCATCCGGCAAGTCGTGACCGAGCTTAGCCTCGCCCTGCGTTTTTGTCTCCGAGCAGCGCGAACAAGTATATATCGCGTTTCCCCGCATGGTACATGTTGCGGTCGTGGAAGTCTTTTGATAATCGTGACCGAGCGCGGATTCGGAACGCAGGGTCAATTCATCGCACCGTGAACATTTCATCGCCGCCTGACCGGCCTTTGTGCAGGTAGCAGAACTGCTGATCCGGATACTGAAATTATGACCAGGCGCACCAATCGACTCCTGCCGCGTCTCCCCGCAGAGCGAACATTTATAATTTATACTGCCGTCCGTCGCGCATTTTGCCGCTGTTTCCGAAATTTTCACCCAATTATGCGAACAAGCCGCGCCGACCGCAAAAACGCACAGTGACGCGGAGGCAAGAACGCCTACCAAAAAAACTGTCCATCTTTTTTTCATAATTTCCGTTTCGTTCCTTTTCCCATACCGCTGAAAACGCCATCGGCATACATGCGGAGTACGCTTTCGTACATTTGGTTTGAAGCCCGGAACTGACCAAGCATATTTTCCTATATGCTATAATACATCAAAGGACATTTTTTGTCAATTATTCGTATAATTTTTCTTTTTTCGATTACTTTCGAATCAGCACGAGTTCCAGTTTTTCTGCTCCGCACGCCACGGTAATCAGATTGTTGCCCTTCGCCAGCGCAAGCGTGATCGAATAACGGCCGTTTTTTTCCCGCAGCGGCGTAATTCCATTTACACTGACCGCATACGCCGGATTGGACATACCGCTGATCAGAACGGCATCCTCGGTAACCGTCTGACCGCTGACATATCCATCCACGCAAAGCGCCTCGCCGCGGTCGGTATAATCCGGATACATGTATGCGTTCGTAAAAATACTGCGCACCTCCGCGCATACATCGTCCGCATTCTCTTTCAGCGCGGCATAGCCGTAAAAAAGACTGCCGTCATACGAGTGCAGCTTTCGCGCATAGTCCACCTGCGCCGTCATCTCTCCGTTTTCCATCAAGCCCTCCGCATACCGATATACCCCGTGACAGATATACAAATCCACACCGGTAGAATCGAGGGCGCGGCTCCACCAATCGCACAATATACCATACGGCGCAGCGGAATTTTCAAAACTCCAGTAAAGCTGAGGCGCAAGAAAATCTACATATCCGCCCGAAACCCAGGCGAGCGCATCGCAATAAATCGAGTCATACGCGGAAAGTCCGCGCGTCGCGCTTCCCCCGTTTTGCCCGTCATTGTTTCGCCAAATTCCGAACGGCGAAACGCCGAAACAAAGGCTGTCATCCACCGATTTGACAGTTTCATAACAAAGCCGGACAAGCTGATTCACATTATCGCGGCGAAAATCCGCAACAGACGAAAAATCCGACCCGTACTTGGCATATTCCGCCGCATCGTCAAACTGTGCGCCGTCCACCGGATAAGGATAAAAATAATCGTCAAAAATAATGCCGTCTACCGCATAATTTTCACAGACCTCCCGAACGCCGTCTGCCACATACTGCCGTACCTCCGGAATGCCGGCGTTGAAATAAAGCTTGCCGTCGGCATAACGCTCCACCCATTCAGGATTCTGCACGGCCGGACTGCCCTCAGGCAGCGCCGACAAATCAGTCTGCGGATAAGCGGCGCTGCCGGTCGTAACCCGCAGCGGATTGATCCACGCATAAACAGAAAGAGACGCACGCTCCGCCGCATCGATAAGATAAGCCAGACAGTCAAACGCCCCGTCCGCCGCCTCACCGGTCTTACCCGACACAAAACGCGACGGCGGAAACAGTTTTGAATCATACAGCGCATCACTGCTGGGTCTTACCTGAAATAAAATCGTATTGAAGCCGTTTTCGGCGGCAAAAGCAACGATGTCATCAAGCTCTTTAGCAAGCGTCTGCGCGGACAGTCCCTGCTTTGACGGGAAATTAATATTATTGACCGTGGCAATCCACAGCCCGCGCATCTCACGGTCCGACTCCGATATACCGCTCAGCGGCAAAGGCGGGTCTTCCGGATCCGCAAGCACAGGCGCCGCAAGAACCGTTCCGCCCGTCCCGAACACAAGCAACAGAGGCGCCGCCATTGAAAGAATCAAAAGAAGCGCGGCTAAAATAATTAAAATTCTGGATTTTACTTCACTCATTTTCTCCCCTCCTCTGCTAAACTGTATGCGGTAGCATGTCCGGTTATTCCCATACGCGCAACGCCCGAAAGGAAAGAGCGAACCGGGAGGAGACAAACGGCACCTCCGACTGTTTTATTCTACCATATTTGTCGCAAAATGTCCAGATTTCCCTCATGTACTACGCGCTTTTCTATTGCTTTCCAGTTCGATCAGTGGTAAAATATAGGGCAGAAAAATTGCGAGGTTATACAATGAAGCAAGTAGATATTTACACGGACGGCGCCTGCCGCGGCAACCCGGGTCCGGGCGGATTCGGCGCGATCCTTGTTTTTGCAGGCATAGAAAAGGAATTTTCCGGAGGCGAAGCGCAAACCACCAACAACCGCATGGAACTCCTCGCAGCGATCACCGCGCTCAGCGCACTGAAAGAACCCTGCGCGGTCACGCTCTACTCGGACTCCAAATATCTTGTGGACGCAATCAATCAAAATTGGGTATACGGCTGGCGAAAAAAAGGCTGGAAAAAATCAGACGGAAAGCCGGCGCTTAATATTGATCTTTGGGAACGGCTGCTCACCCTGCTCGAAACGCATCGCGTGCGTTTTATATGGGTCAAAGGGCACAACGGACACCCTTACAATGAACGCTGCGACCGTCTTGCAGTAAAGGAAGCGGAAAAATACACCCTATGATTCAGGAAAAACCATTGACACAATCAATCGACGTCCGCCACGCGGACGCCATACGCAGAATGCTCGGCGAACCGACGGCTGAAATCTGCGACCACAGCATCGGCAGCATCTTTATGTGGCGGGATGCGCTGGATACAAAGCTCATTCAAGACGGCGCTTTTTGCCTTGCGGAGCACTACAAGGGGCGCACTTATTTTGCCCTGCGCGCTACGGATCCGGATTTTCTTTTGCGTATCCGAAACCTGTATCGAACCTTCGGCGCGCCGCTGTATCTGTGCTCACTCACCGAAACGGAACTCGAACTGCTCAAATCCGAGTTCGGCAGCCGTTTTTCCTACAGCGGCGAGGACGGCGCGGCGGACTATATTTACGATGCCGAAGCGCTGCGCAGCTTTACAGGGAAAAAATACCATTCCCAAAAGAATCACTTAAACGCCTTTCTCCGAAGCTATCCGGATTACAGCTTTACAGCTTATAATCCTAAAGATCAAGATGCGATCGCCGATTTTTTCAATGAATATGAAGAGAGCGCGGCCGATTCAACCGAATCCGCAAAAAAAGAGACGCAGGCCTGTCTCAGACTCCTCCCCATGCTCGGCGACCTGCCGCTGGACGCGCGCATACTGCGAATCGGCGAAAAAGTCGCGGGGTTTGTCGTCATGGAGCAAATCGGCGACACGCTGATGATCCACATTGAAAAAGGATTGGCTGAATTTCGGGGAGTATATCCGATGCTTGTCCGACTGGAAGCGCTGGCCTACCCCGAAGCGCGCTATATCAACCGCGAAGAGGACGACGGCAATGAGGGTCTTCGCCGTTCCAAGCGCTCCTATCATCCGATTTTTCTGAAGCAAAAATATTTAGGCTGTATTCTCTGATTCATTTTTTCCGGCTTGTCATAACTCGGCCCCCGCGCGCGTACAATGTAGTAAACACGGCAAAGGGGGAAAAACATATGTTTGTCCGTTCGATCCGCATGAATACGCTGAAATTTATTTCCATTGCCGCCCTTGCACTGGTTGCGATCATTACGCTGATTATCTTTATACCCGCGTATGAAAGCCCTGCGGCGGTCATCGACAGCAGCGCGGAAGCCCGGGAGATCCGGTTTGACAAAATCAAAACCAACGACGACCGGGTCAACTTTCTTTCTCAGTTCGGCTATACGGTGGATGCCGAACCGCTGGAGGAATGCGAGGTCACCATTCCCAAAGAGTTTGACAAAGTGTTTGCGGCCTATAACGAGCTTCAAAAAAATGAGGGATTGGATTTAAGCCGCTACAAGGGCAAAACCGTCATGCGCTACACGTATAAGGTGACCAACTACGAGGGATACAGCGAACCGGTCTATGCCAATCTTCTTGTTTTCAAGAATAAAGTGATCGGCGGGGACGTCTGTTCCGCCAGCCCGAAAGGCTTTGCGCACAGCTTTACCAAAAAATAAAGCGCAAAGAACAGGGGGCTTATTCTGTCTCTCATGGGAAATACGAACGAAAAGAACCGGAAGACTTAAAGTCTTCCGGTTCTTTCGGTATCCAATCTCCTCACAGCGATAAATGCGCACGTTTTAGCGTAAATGCCGGGCAATTTCGTGTATTGAACACCGATATAAACGGGGATGCGCCGCAGCAAAACGCCGCGAGCGCATCCCCGAATTGATTTAAAAATACAATTTCAGCAAATTCCCTGCGCAAGCATGGCTTCCGCAACTTTTTCAAAGCCGGCGATATTCGCGCCCGCAACAAAATTGTCTTTCATGCCGTATTTTTCTGCCGCTTCGGATACTTTCTGATAAATCCCGGCCATAATGCCTTTCAGTTTCTCATCCACTTCATCAAAGCTCCAGGACAAGCGCATACTGTTCTGGCTCATTTCAAGCGCAGAGGTCGCAACACCGCCCGCATTTGCCGCCTTTCCGGGCATAAACAGGATCTGCTTTTCGAGGAAGTAATCCGTCGCCTCACGGGTGGAAGGCATATTGGCCCCCTCCGCTACGACAAAACAGCCGTTGGCAATCAAGGTTTTTGCATCATTCTCATCCAGTTCATTCTGCGTCGCGCAGGGCAAAGCAATATCACAAGGAATCGTCCAAACGCCCTTGCCCTCCGTATACTTCGCCCCCGGAACCGCGTCTGCATACTCCTTGATTCTGCCGCGGCGCACAAGCTTGATCTCTTTTACAAGGTCGAGCTTGATTCCGTCTGCGTCATACACATATCCGTTGGAGTCGCTGAGCGAAACGACCTTGCCGCCGAGCTGCATTGCTTTTTCAGCGGCAAAGATGGCAACATTGCCCGAACCGGAAATAACAATGGTCTGCCCCTCAATACTCTTTCCTTTTGCTTTCAGCATTTCATCCAGAATATAGATCAAACCATAGCCGGTCGCCTGCGTGCGGACGAGCGAACCGCCGTATGTCAAGCCTTTTCCGGTCAGTACGCCCTCATACAGCCCGCGAATGCGCTTATACTGGCCGAACAGATACCCGATCTCTCTTGCGCCGACGCCGATGTCGCCTGCCGGCACGTCGGTATCCGCACCGATATATTTGCAAAGCTCGGTCATAAAGCTCTGGCAAAACGCCATAACCTCTCTATCCGACTTGCCCTTGGGATCAAAATCCGATCCACCCTTGCCGCCGCCGATCGGCAAACCAGTAAGAGAGTTCTTGAAAATCTGTTCAAAGCCGAGAAACTTGAGAATCCCCTGATTCACCGAGGGATGGAAACGCAGACCGCCTTTATAGGGACCGATCGCGCTGTTGAACTGAACGCGATACCCGCGGTTTACCTGCACGTGCCCCGCATCATCCACCCACGGCACACGGAACGTAATCACGCGCTCCGGCTCGGTCAGACGTTCCAGAAGTCCCGCCGCACGATACTGCTCCTCGTTTTGGTCAATTACGACCTTCAGAGAGTCCAGGACCTCTTTAACGGCCTGCAAGAACTCCTTCTCATTCGGATTCTTTTCCATAACCCGCTGATAAATCTGCTCCGTATAGCTCATATGCTGCCTCCTGCAATTTATTTTTCAATGTGCTTCTTTTTAACGGCATAAAAATACCGCTTTTCTTTATTATACACGATAAATGGCAGACGCGCAACAGTTTTTTTGAATTTTTTTCATTTCAATCCTGCATTTTCTCATCGGTTTTTTGCACAAAATCCCGATGCCGCCGACGCCTGTTCACAAAGCGGAATCCAAACCGGCATACGGATGAAACCGGACGTACCGAAAAGAAAAAATCCCGAATGGAGACAAATCGTCTGCGTTTTCGGGATATACGCGGCTATTTGACAAACAAATCCAAATTGCCGCGCGGGAAAATAACATTTTTACAATTCTCTTTCCGAATAAAACGTGTACGACGCCTTAGAAAGCTTGGACTGATACAAAGCCTCGTCGGCCTGTTTCAACAGCAAATCAAAATCGGTGGCATTCTGCGGAAAGATCGACGCGCCGATGCTGTTGGTACAACGATAACTGCCCTTTTCACAGCAGGTCAATTGCTGCAGCCTTTTCGTAAGCCATTGAATATCCGGGATATTGCGAATCAAAAGAATAAATTCATCTCCCCCAAACCGGCCGATAATATCGGTATCTCTGAAAGAATTCTTTAAGGTTTCCGATACAAGGCTGATAATCATGTCTCCAACGGCATGACCGCGCAGATCATTAATCATTTTAAAATTATCAATATCCATAATCACAAGCGCATGGCTCCGATTCGATTTTCGGGACAGCGCTTCACGCATCAGCTTTATCGAATTCTTTTTATCCCAAAGGCCGGTAAAACTGTCGTGTTTCACGGCGTGTTCCAATTCATTGATTTTTGTTTTTACCGTTGTAATATCGGTTATCACACCGATCATCCGGACAGGCACGCCGTTCTCTATAATCGGCGTAACATCAATTTTGCACCATACAAAATCCGATCCGCCGGCCCGCATCCGCGCCTCATATGTAATCGCTTTTCCGTCAAAAATAGATTTGAATGCTTCTTCAATGACCGCAATATCATCCGGATGCGAAAAATATTCGGAAACCGCTCGCCGATATGAATCCGGATCCAAATTGCAAAAAGGCTGAAATTCTTTCAAAATGACCTCTCCGGATACTCCGAATATATCCTCCGCGTTTTCAAAAAAAGTATATAATTGATTGGCAATATCCACTTCAAACACACAGATTTTTGCCGCTTTGAGCGCGATATTTAAGCGTTCCTTATATCGTTCGGCATTTTGCGAATTCACACATGTCTCCATTTCAATCAGATTTCCACGCATTCCGCTCTCTGTCAAATGATATTCGACCAACACCGGAAAGCTGATAATTCATTTTATTTTTAAGTTAAGTATAGCATGAAAATATTAAAAGTTCAATCTTTTACGAATTTTGTTACATTTTACATCCAAATGACCCAACTTCTCCGCCGCAGCCCCCTTCCAAATTCCCCTCGTTTTTACCGCCCACCTTTTCCATCCCTTATATATTTCGGGCGCTTTCTGAAATCGACGCAAAGAATGACTTTTCTTTTTTATGTATCTGCGCCGACATACTTGCATTTATTATTTTATATGATAGAATGAAACTGTAAATTCATTGATTCAACAATACAGTTAACAGGGAGAAAAACATGACCAACGAAACGATTCAACAAGCCCTTGAAGAAGCTCGGCCGCGCATAAAAGACGCATTCGACTTTATCCTGCACAATCCTGAAAGCGGCTTTCGGGAATGGAAATGTTCCGCCTATCTGGCGAGCGCGTACAAAGAACTCGGATATGAACTGCATGAAGCGGGCGATATTCCCGGTTTTTATGCGGATATTGACACCGGCCGTCCGGGACCGCGCATATTGATTCTCGGAGAGCTTGACGGCCTGCCCTGTCCGGGACACCCTTATGCGGATCCCGAAACACATGTTGCACACGCATGTGGTCACCACGCGCAAAGCGCCGCGCTCCTCGGTATTGCGTCCGTTCTGAAAAATCCGAGTTTTTTTGACGGTCTTTGCGGCAGCGTGCGCTTGTGCGCCGTCCCCGCAGAGGAGATTGTGGAAGTCAAATTCCGCGAAGAACTCATCAAAGAGGGACGCATACGCCATCTCGGCGGCAAACAGGAATTTATGCGCCGGGGATACTTTGACGGCTGCGATATTGCCTATATGGTACATACCGGAGGCGGAAACCACAAATTCAGCCTTGGTCTCGGATGCAACGGATGCATTATCAAAACAGCGGAATTTAAAGGGAAAAGCTGTCACGCAGCGTCGCCGAGCCGGGGAATCAACGCGCTGGACGCGGCCATGCTCTCTCTGTCCGCCATCAATGCGCTGAAAACCTCATTTGGCAATCTGGAATTTGTTCGTGTTCACCCCATTCTGACTGAGGCGGGCACTGCGGTCAATATCATCCCCGGAAAAGCGGTTATGGAAAATCAGGTGCGCGCATCCACAACCGACGTCTGCGTACAAATGAACCGAAAAGTCAACCGTGCCGTGGCCGCCAGCGCCGCTGCAATGGGCGCGCAGGTCGTACTCCGCGACCGCTCCGGATACCTCCCGGCACAGTATGATGAGGGGCTGAGCGCACTTGCCATCGAGGCCATGTCCGAGATTGTAGGCGCCGAAAATGTAAAATACAATCAATCCAAGCTGCGCTGGGATACCGGCTGCACCGACATGGGAGATCTCTCCGCCGTGATGCCGGTTATACACGCGTTCGGCAGCGGCGCAAAAGGCGTCGGACACAGCGTAGACTATCTTGTCGTTGACTTTGACAGCGCGTGTATGGAATCCGCTGCAGCACAGCTTGTACTTTTGAAAAAACTCCTTGAAAACGATGCGGAAAAGGCGAAAAACATCATCGCCGGGGCCCATCCGAGATTTGCAGACAAAGCGGACTATTTTGCGTTTGTCGATTCGCTCACGCTCGAAAAAGACGCCGTCGTCTACAATGAGGACGGCAGCGTAACGCTGGATATATAAAAAACGGTTCGTCTCACGGCGGCGTCTGATTTCATTTCTTTCGATTGCGCATAAAATTTTAAAAAAGCGAAACAGCCTTATCAAGGCCGTTTCGCTTTTTGTTGTTCAAGCGCCGTATTTTCAGCGGCGGAAGCCGCCTTGCTTACGAGATAAAACTGTGCGTCAGGATTTATAAAAATCAATCGTCACATTGCCGTTATTTGCAGATACCCGCAGTGTTTTCGCGCCGCCTTTTTTATCGGCAGGCAGATTGCTCTTGCCTTTTTTTATTTCACATGCAATATCGTAATCATCATAGCCGCCGACAATTGTACCGCTGATATTTCCGTTTTTAGCGGTAAATGCAATTGCTTTTCCCGCATTCACTTTATCAAAAATAAGATTTCCGCCGTTTTGGAAAACCGACAGGGTATCGGTTACGGTAACTGCCGAAAGCAGTATATCCTCATTTGTGGTAGACAGTTTCAAAGAAGACAAAAGCGCATCCGGTATCCGTAAAGATATTTTGCGATTTTCAGCGGCGACTTTGCCGCCGATATAATCCGTCCACTCCTTATCCACAGCCGTTTTCATCGTCAGAACACCGTTATCAGAAATAGAAATATCATAATATTCCCTGCTATTTTCAAAATAGTCAATGTGAATCTGAGAATCGGCAGACAGTGAAACTTCGATTTGCCGATCCCGGACATCCATCTGGATCTCCCGGATTTGTGTTCCGTCTGCCTCATATGTTTTTTGCATAAACGGTTCGTCATAATTGGAACAGGCTGCAAACGACAGCATTGCAACTACGGCCAAAACAACCAACATACTCAACTTTTTCATTTCAATTTCCTCCTATAATGCGTATCATTATGGTTGATTCACACGGCGATTCGTGCTATAATATAGAATAATCTTTTGTGTAACACAAATGTCAATAGGAAAGGAAAAAATAATTGAAAAAATATTTTTCGGTCAGTGAAGCCGCCAAAGCAGTACATGCGACAAGCGAAACGCTGCGCCATTATGACCGTATCGGACTGGTAAAGCCCAGCAAAAAAGATGAATGGACGCGATACCGTTATTACACAGAACAGGAC
>CATYXQ010000033.1 GCA_958414825.1 uncultured Eubacteriales bacterium
TGGTGGAAACTATAGGGCTCGAACCTATGACCCTCTGCTTGTAAGGCAGATGCTCTCCCAGCTGAGCTAAACTTCCGATCTTACTAAGAATCTTAAGGCTCAGCTATTGCCTACCGGCCTCGCGACATTTGGTATTATATCATAGCTGTATATGTTTGTCAACAGTTTTTTTCGTTTTTTTCTCAAAAAAATACGAAGTCGTTTTTCGGTCTGTTTTCACAAAATTCATCCTATTTTTTCCGTCCGCTTGACGCGATGCAAACGGCATGGTAAAATAGTTTTATCTGTTGACAATTTCTATCTTTTTCTGTATTAGAACCAGCGGCATAACGCGCACAGCGAACAAAAAACCATTCAATTTGCAGCTATAAAACCGTGCCGCTTTACTGACTTGAAAGGACGCAAAATGCTATGATTAAAATCGAGCGAATTTCCGTAATGAATTTTGAAAACGCCATACGGGGCGCACGCAATCCCCTAAACTCATGGGAACGGTCGGACAGCCGTTATGCGGAGGACGGAAATTTTATTCTAGGAGAAAACGACCTTGCGCTGGCAAGAAAGTTATGCCGAGCGGGAAGCGACCACCGAAAATTCATACGTCAAATTTTGGTTTCAGTTGACATCACAGCGCCCCTCTATTGGTGGAAAGAATTTGACACCTATAAGGTTGCGACCGTAGCCAATTCCACCAGCACCATGCATAAAATCCATGCCAAGGCGTTTGAGCTTTCGGATTTCAGCACCGATCACATGACAGAGACGGCACAAAAAAAATTCCGTGACTATATCGCTTTTTTGGAAGAAACACGAACAATCTATCTGAAAAACAAAGAAAAAAAATACTGGTATGATCTAATTCAGCTTCTGCCCTCCTCGTATAATCAGTTACGAACGGTTACTCTGAATTATGAAACGCTCACCAACATGTACTACGCCCGCAAGAACCACAAACTGGACGAATGGCGCGCCTACTGCGACTGGATTCAGACGCTGCCCTATGCCATGGATATGATCTGCGTACACGAGGCATAAATAAAAAGTACCGCAGACGTATAGAGATACACCGCCGCAACGCAATGCCATCTTGCTAAAGAAATGCCGGAGCAATTCCTTTCGGAAAATGCTCCGGCATTTTTATGCTTTTTTATTATTTTTTGTTTCTTATTTCGTGATCGTTGCGGTGCTGGTATTACCGTCCCAGGCAACCGTGCCGCCGAGCGCTTCTGCTACGAAACGAACCGGCAGATAGGTTCTTGAGTTCTCGATGAATGCAGGCGCATCCAAAGGCTTTTCTTCGCCGTTGATCGTTGCGGTTGTTGCGCCTATAGTGATTTTGATCTCAATGTCGCCGCTGGTGAGGGTTGCCGTGCTGGTCGCGCCGTCCCAAGCGACTTCAGCGCCCAGGTTCTCAGCAACAAAGCGTACGGGAAGCATCGTGCGATCCTGACGGATGATCGGAGCGGCGTCAAGCGCTTTGGCAACGCCGTTTACATAGCCGTTCATATCGCCGATCGTCATTTTAATTTCGATAGTACCGGCTACGGGCTCGTCGCCGGCAAATTTGGAAATCACCAGATTGTCAAACGAGGTGTTGCCCACATTGACGCCGCCGGCCTTGTCGTCCTTAGCATACATTCTAAATCCGAAAGACCCTTGGCTCCAGGCATCATGGGTTCCGGTGAACGCATAAACTTCGGCGCCAGTGTCAATGTTCGTAAAGATAGCCTGTATTTTATTTCCCTGAACCGCAAGTTGGATATGCAAATTGCTGCCGGGAGCGAAAGCGCCGGCCGCGCCTACGTTGATATTGCCGCCCCATGCGCCGGCCTCTTTACCGTAACCGACTGCTGCAAGATCGCCGCTGAACCCGACAAAACCGACATAGCCCGCAATACCATTGGGGCTTGTGCCATCTACAAAATCAAGATTGGAACGGATGATAGGACCAGCCTGCGTCTGGGTGTTGTACATGTCCACATCCAGTACATAGTCGGTCAGCGTGGTCAAAGCGCTGTCTCCAGTGTACACGATAAACGGCGTGTGTTCACCCTCAGTTACGTAAAGGCGACCATCTTTGACTTCCCAAGTACCTCCGTACTGGGTAAAATCATTCAGTGCATCTGCGCTGTCAAATCCATTGGAATAAACAGCCTCAAGTTTCGATGTGTCAAGACGTACGCCCTCATCGTCAATTGCAAATGCGCCGACCGTCAGCAACGCAAGCATCAACACGAGCGCGCTGAGTACAAAACCAAATTTTTTCATTGTAAAAACCTCCATATTTTTTTATATTTGGATTATGTAGCATCTTTATTTTCTCACAATTCTGTAGCAAAATCAACTAGTTTCATGTATAAAAACTTCAAAAATTGCATGAAATATATTATAATTTTTGTATGAAATTGTGATAACCCCTGATTTTCTGGAAACAACAAATTAACTCTTTCCGAAAAAGCACAAACCGGAAACAGTTAGCTGAGATTCGGAAAACAAATTCAAAAATATAAGATACTGCATAGATCGCACAAAAATTTAAAAGCTTCAGTCAATATAAGCGCTTATACGGCGATCGACTGATTTTCACGCGAAAGCATCATTGTGTTTGCGCTGTTGGCCAACGCATAGGCATACGCGCCTTTCACATATTCGCAAAACAACTGATACGCGATCTCATCAAACGATTGTCCCAACTGCGGTATGCCGGGAACTGGAAAAAGCTCCGGCATCACAACAATTCCGTCTCCCTCGATCGACTCAAACGTATGCGACGAATTTTCAAATATAACATACGCCCCAGCCTCCACATATAGCTTCACATTAAAAGGCTGTTTGGACAGACAAATTACATTCGAACCGACTGTAAGCGTTGTACCGGAAGCTACGCGAATCACATTCTGCTCTGCGCCCTCCTGAAAGAAATAAAGATTCTCAAGGCGGGTATCCGTGGCAATCGTAAGCGTCTTACCGGTCGCCATCTTAATCACACCGCCGGAAGGATTGCTTGCCGGCTCGGAATTCATATAATTGGTTCCGCCGTATGCGCCGGTAATGGTCAAATAGCTGCCAAGCTGCGGAATGGTATAATCGCTTCCGATATACAGGCGTCCAGTAGCAACAAGCGTACCGCCTCCGCGCACCAAATTCATCGCGCCGTTTTCTGCAAGACCGAGCAGCGTTTTCTTCGGCGCCGTAGGCTCTGTGCCACTGGCGGCATTGCTGCCGTTATTATAGTTGATATACGCTACGGCAGGCGGGACATTGATATCCGCACCGCCGCCGGGATTGACAGCGGGTATTCGATTATAATCATATACATAATCGTAGTATACATTACCGCCCTCGTTTTCCACTTCAAAATCACCGCCGTTGATAATGGCCGTTCCGCCTTCTTTGACGACAATCTTCATTTGATAGGCCTGATTGGACATGGTTACAACGCCCGTGCCGATCAAAAGCGTTACCCCGTCCGGAACGATGATCGAATTCTGTGCATTCTCCTGAAACACGATCAGATTATCCATAATCACGTTGCTGGAAAGCGTAAAGGTCGCGCCGCCGGTCATTTTAAATGCGCAGGCCGGATTATTTGCCGGTGCGGGATTCATATAGTTTACATCCTTGTATTTGGAAGTAATCAACAATGTTCCGGTCAGCTTCGGAAGCGTATAGGTAGCGCCGACATAAGCTTTGCCGCTGACAACCAACGTACCGCTTTGAGGCAGACAAGAGACCACGCCGTTTCCTTTCAAGGATCCGAATGTCTTTTTCGCACTGTCCGCGCTTGCGCCTGTGGAAGAATCCGAACCCGCATAATTCAAAAATGCAGCCGCAGGATTGGTAACATAAATCAAACGAGAAGGCTGATTTTCCTCGGCGCCCACAGTCAGCGGAAATACAAGCGCCGCAGTCAAAACAGCCAGAAACAAACAGAAGATTTTTCTCATGAACGCACCTCCGGTACCACTGAATACTTTACAATTTTATTATAAATGTACAAAAGCGGCAAGTCAATACTGCGTGACATTGTGTTCATTTTCGGGAACAGGATGGTGTAATTTCCCGATATGTCTGTCGAATTTTGTGTTTTTTGTTTCTTCATGCAAAAAAGGAGCGCATTGCGCTCCTTTTTCAATATAATCTTAATAATCTTATTCCGTAACAAAGGTTGCGCTCGAAAGCACGTCGGCCATAATCTTTTCATAAAGAACTTTGGTCTCGGTATTCTGTCTGGAAACACGGCTCTTATACGTTTTTACATCGGTTTCGGCTTTTTCGGCCAGAACCGCTACTTTGGCCTCATACTCCTCATCGCTGACCGTATAGCCGCCGGCCTTGGCGATTGCGTAAAGCGCCAATTCCTCCCGAATCGAGGTCTGCGCCTGCTCGGTACAGGACTCTTTTGTAATGCCAAGGTTCTCCAGTGTCAAGCCTGCATGAATGTACTGATAATACATCGCCTCATAGTACTCATACAAACTGTTTGCCATATGCGCCACCGCTTTTTCAGGATACGCTTTGAATTCGCAATTTTCCACAACGGCAGTCCACGCATATTTGTTTTTGTTCTTTTCCAATGTTTCGGCAGCGGCGTCCTCCAATTCGGTACGGATCTGCTTGCGGTAATCCTCCACGCTGTCCGCGCCGAGTTCTTTTGCAATTTCATCAGTCAGCACAGCGGGAACAACCTCGGACACCGTATTCATCGTAATATCAAACTGCGCCGGTTTGCCATTCAGTTGCTCATTGCCGTAATCTTCCGGAAAAGTTACGTCAATCGTGCGCTTTTCCCCCGCTGACATACCGACAATCGCATCCTCAAAGCCTTCAATATAACCGGCCTCTCCGAGCACAAGTTCCTGATCCGAAGCAGTACCTCCCTCAAACTCCGCACCGTCTACACGTCCGACGAAGTCGATATTGACAGTATCTCCGAGTTTACAGGCGCGGTCTACAGGCTCGGTCGTAGAATATTTCGCAATTTTTTCCGCAATTTTTTCCTCTACATCCTCATCGGTCACTTCATCCGCAGCGGGAATCGTTACGGTCAGATTCAAATACTCACCGGCCGTGATATAAGGGGTCAAATCCTCTTTCATATACTCAAACCGGTACTCACCGCAGGAAACGAACAAGCTGGAAAGCAATACTGCGGCAAGTGCAAAAGCGATGAATTTTTTCATGGTCCTCATTCTCCTTTTTATTCTGCATCCACAAAGGAAGCGTTTTCAATCATAATATCCAGCACACGCGCATAGTAAATGGAAAAATCTATTGTTTTTTCCAAATAAGCTTCCGTGATTCCGTAATCCTTACAGAACGCGGCCGGATCCTCATACTCATAATATTTCAGGAAATTCGCCTGTTCTTCGGCATGTTCTTCTTCTGTAATCTGTATATTCTCGGCCTTCGCAATCGCATGTATCACAAGCTCCTGCTTAACGGCATATTCCGCCTCGGCGCGAACCTCCGCTTCATACGCCTCAACCGTCGTTCCGAGCGCCTGTGCGACAAAATCTTCATAGGACATGGAAGACATCAGCGCATAATACTGAACATAGCCGATTTGCTGCTTTACATAATCCTCAACAAGTCCCTCGGGAAATTTCAGAACGCTTGAATTCTCTACAGCCAATGCCAGCGCAGCCGTCTGCTTCTCCTGAAGAATCTCCAGTTCGCGAAGCTCTGCGAGTACGCCGCGCGCATACTCTTCGTATGCGGCTGTTGTATCATAATTAAACTTTTCTTTTACAAACGCATCGGTATACTCCGGCAGAACCGTTTCTGCAATATGATGCAGTTTGATCTCAAAATCCGCCGTTTTACCGTTCAGCGCTTCATTGCCGTAATTTTCCGGGAACGTGGCCTTGACAACTTTTGTCTCTCCGGGCTTCATGCCGACGATGCCGTCCTCAAAGCCGTCGATAAATCCGCCGGCGCCAAGCGTCAGCGTCTGATTTTCAGCTGTGCCGCCCTCAAAAGCAACGCCATCTATGCTGCCCGCATAATCCAATACGACCGTATCGCCAAGCGCGCAGACGCGATCGGTAATCTCAACAGACGTCGCATTCTGCTGCAGCACATTGTCGATATACTCCTGCAAATCCGCATCCGTAATCGTGCGGCTGACCGTCAGCGGGATCTTCAGCCCCTTATACGTACCGAGTGTGAGATACGTGTCAAGATCCGCCGCGACATAATCAAAGCCGTCCGGATCAATTGTCGTCTCCGTAGCTTCAGTTGTAACATCCGAAGATGTGTCCGAGGTGCCGGAATCACTCGTGCTTTCAGTTTCGTCTTTTGTACCGCAGGCAGTAGACGCCAACAGCATAGCGGCGGCCAGCGCCGCTATCCAAATTTTTTTCATTGAATCGAACCATTCCTTAATTATATTTTATTTATCTTTTTATACATTATTATTTCGTCAGGAGCCGCTCACGATGAAATTTGCCCGCCGCACAATCTCCGGTATAATCTCAGCATACAGTTTTTCTTCTTTCAGCATCTCCCGCGTCGTTCCAAGCTGTGCAATCAACTCATCAACGCTCCCAAGCCCCAAAAGTCTTGCCGTTATCGAAAGATCCGCCTCCAACTTTTCATCGCTGACATCCAGCCCCATATCTTTTGCAATCGAATAGAGTAAAAGCTCCTGCGCCACTACGTTTTTTGAGCTTTGCAAAAAAATCTCTTCCGCTTCCTCAACGGAAAGGCCGTACACCTCAGGGAAAAAAGTCTCATACGTCATCCCGCTGGATTCTGCCAAAATCGCATAGCTCTCCACCGTATAACCAAACGCCGTATCAACCGCCTTTTGCGGATACTCGATCACATAGGAATTGGCCAGCGCTTTCGTCCACGCGGCTTCTTCCTTTTCGATTTCAAAAGCGCGGTCCGCTTCTCTTTCGAGCGCGGTTCTCACCGCGTCACGATATACCTGCACGCTTTCCAGACCGAAACACGCTTGAACGATCTCATCCGTCAGTTCCGGAAAAATAGAATGCAGCGTTACGGAAAAAACCGCATCCCTCCCCGCGACGCCCGCATAGTAATCCTCCGGCAGTCGCAAAGAAAATTCCATTGTTTCCCCTGGCTCCATCCCAACAATGCTTTCCTCAAGATCGGGAAGAAGCGTACCGCTTCCAAGCACCAGCGCAAAATTCTGCGCACTGCCCTCCTCAAACGGAACGCCGTCGATTGTGCCAAAAAAATCAATGCTGACGTGATCTCCAAGCGCAGCGGCGCGGTCTGTAATCCGAAACGATTCGGGCAGCGCTTCAATCATTTGCGCAATTCTTTCTTCTACCATAGCGTCCGTAACCGGAACACGTCCCGCAACAAAGACTTCGATACCGAGGTACTTCCCAAGCAGAAAATACTCGGACAGATCGCTGTTTGCGAAATCAAACGTCTCGGGATCTTCAGGCGTAGGCAAATCTGAGGTGGCCGACGTATCCGGCACGGATACATCTGAAATATCCGTTATTTCCGATGTTTCGGCAGGTTCCGTACTTTCCGTAACCGGCGGCTCCACTACCGGATCAGACGAGATGGCCGACGTATCCGGAAAAGGCTCGGAGGTTGTCGCATCCGACACGCCTGAAGTCTCGGCGGTTTCGGTGATTTCCGAAGTTTCGGTCGTCTCTGAAGATACGGGCGGAATCGTAAATGGCATGTCCGACGTATCATCAGTCGAAGCAGTCAGAACTTCAGACGTCGCTGTATCCGAAGAAGTCTCCGGAATCGGATTTTC
Source organism: uncultured Eubacteriales bacterium (assembly GCA_958414825.1). Lineage (GTDB taxonomy): Bacteria > Bacillota > Clostridia > Oscillospirales > CAG-272 > UMGS902. Next base: position 7,751 of record CATYXQ010000033.1, read on the forward strand.
CGAACCGAAACAGGAAACAAGAGACAGCAGCAGCGCAGCCGTCAAAACAAGCGTCATCATACGCCTCATTGTAATCCCTCCCCCGGCACAGCAACAGATACCTGAATATTATACAGCAATGCGCTGTAAAAGTAAATGAATTTTAGGTGAATTTTTCAAAATATTTTCGTCGGCCAGTTTCAAACTCAACGCAAACCGAGATCAATTTTTTGAAAAGAAAAGGCCTTTCCGCAAAACTGACATCCGATCTCCAGCGCCTCATTTTGCCCCTCAGCAACCTGTTCCGCGAACAGACTGTTCAGTTCAGACTGTCCAATCGACAAAAGCGCGCGGCGCATACGCTCCCGCGAACAATTGCAGCGATACTCGGCTCCAAGCGTATCAAACACGTCATACGGAATTCCGGCAAGCGCAATATCCGCAAGCTCAGACAAACTTTTCTTCTGTTCTAACAAGGAAGAAACGCAAGAAAGCGCCGCAGCATTTTCTTCCAGCCGGGAAATCACCGCTTCATCCGCAAACGGCAAAAGCTGCACCATAACGCCGCCAGCCGCGCGAACATGCCCTTCGCGTCCAACCAGCACACCAAGGGCAAGCAGTGTCGGAATCTGTTCGCTTTGTGCAAAATACGCCGTCAAATCTTCGGCAATCTCTCCGCTGACAAGCTCAGTGGTACCGACATGAGGTTCGTTTTGTCCGCAGGAACGCACCACCGTAAGCCGGCCACGGCCAACCGCAGCGCCCACATTCAGCTTTCCGTCCGTGCGCAGCGGAGGCTCTGCCGCCGGATTTTCAATATACCCTTTTACATTGCCGTAATAGTCCCCGACCGCAATCAGCTTTCCAAGCGGGCCGTCGCCCGCAACAGTCAGGCTGACTGTATCCTGCCGCTCGCCGCACATCGAACCCATAATGGCCGCTGCGCTGAGCAGCCGTCCGCACGCGGCCGTCGCCGTCGGCGAAGCGTTGTGAATCCGGCGCAGCTCCTCTACCATAGCGCATGAATCAATAACATGAATCCGTGCGCTTCCGTCCCGCGTCATACCGCGCAGGATCCGTGATTTTTCCATAAACTATACAGTTCCTTTCCCAATCTCAAATCCGCTTGGCCGTAAAATACAAACGCTCTCCGTCCGGCGCGGGCGCGCCGCCGTCCGTATCCCCATGCACGCAAATCAGCGAAAAGCCGCTTTCCGCAAGTAATTCTTCAATCTCCGCGCGCATAAAACAATACTCCCGTTCGTGATCTTCCCGGCGCGTCCACGCGCCGTCCGACCGCTGAAGGAAAACAGACGTGTAAAAATCACAGACTCGGCTTTGGGGATCATAGGCGTTCTGCCATCCGCAAAAGACGCCCTCATCCTCCAAAATGTACGCATTAGCACCGTAGATTTGTTCAAATTTATAGGGCGAATTCAAATCGAACAAAAACAAACCGCCCGGCTCAAGATAATTGTGTACAAGTGAAAATACGCGCGCAAGATCTTCTCTGCCGTTCACATGATTCAGCGCGTCCAGCGTCGAGGTCACAGCCTGCACCGTGCCGTACAATTCAAGCTCGCGCATGTCCTGACACAAAAAAAGAATCCGCTCCGCACGCCCGGCCGACGCGGCCTTTTCCCGTGCGACGGTAAGCATTTCCGGCGAAATGTCCGCGCCGATCATATCATATCCCAGCGCATCCAGCGCAAGCGTCATACTGCCCGTACCACAACAAAGATCCAAAATAAGCGATACAGGAATATCCGAATGCGCCGCAATCTGCGCCTGTATATATTCGGCCCAGCGCCTATAATCAATCTCTGCGTTAAGCCGGTCATATACGGCGGAAAGCGCGCCGTAATTGTCGGTCTTCATGCGTCAGCCCTCCCGCGCGGCCGACGTTTTGCCGACCGACTTTCTTTTTATCTATTTTAATGCATTTTATGTCACTTGTAAACACCTTTTCAAAATTTGGAAAAGATAGGCTTTTTCGCCAAAATTTTAACAGAATATAGTTGATATTATTTCAAATTTGTGCTATATTAAATAGGAGTAAAAAATTGCAAATTCAGGTTTATACTTATATAAAGGAGTGTGTTTCCATGTACAACAAAAAAACCATTGAAGACGTTGACGTAAAGGGACGCCGCGTTCTGGTCCGCTGCGACTTCAACGTACCGCTCAAGGACGGCAAAATCACGAGCGACAAACGCATCGTCGAGGCGCTCCCCACAATCCGTTTCCTGCTTGACCACGGCGCAAAAGTGATTCTTTGCTCTCATATGGGCAAGCCGAAAGGACAGGTGAATCCGAAATATTCGCTCGCGCCGGTTGCCGCGCGCCTCAGCGAACTGCTCGGTCAGTCCGTCATCCTTACCGCCGACATTGTCGGCAAAGATGCAAAAACAAAAGCTGCGGCGCTCACTGAGGGACAAGCTATCCTGCTTGAAAACGTTCGTTTCGACGCACGCGAAGAAAAGAACGACCCCGAATTTTCAAAAGAACTCGCTTCGCTTGCCGAAATCTATGTGAACGACGCGTTCGGAACCGCTCACCGCGCACACGCATCAACGGCCGGCGTAGCCGCCTATCTCCCCGCCGTATGCGGATATCTGATTCAGAAAGAAATCGGCATCATGGGCAAAGCGCTCTCAAATCCGGAACGCCCGTTCGTCGCCATCCTCGGAGGCGCCAAGGTTTCCGACAAGCTGAACGTCATCAACAACCTGCTGACCAAGGTAGACACCCTGATTATCGGCGGCGGCATGGCCTACACTTTCCTCGCAGCCAAAGGCTGCCCGGTCGGCACCTCTCTGCTCGACGGCGAAAAAATTGATTACTGCCGCGACATGATGAAAAAAGCGGAAGAAAAGGGCGTCAAACTTCTGCTGCCTGTGGATACCACAATCGCCGCAAGTTTCCCGGAACCGATTGACGCGGCAATCGACGTCGAAATCGTTCCCTCGGATAAAATCCCCTCCGACCGCATGGGACTGGACATCGGACCCAAAACCATGCAGTTGTACGCCGATGCGGTAAAAGCCGCCAAAACCGTTGTCTGGAACGGGCCGATGGGCGTATTTGAAAACCCCACGCTTGCAAAAGGCACTGTCGCGGTTGCACACGCACTGGCTGATAGCGACGCCGTCACGATCGTCGGCGGCGGAGACAGTGCAGCGGCCTGCGAACAGCTTGGCTTTGCGGATAAAATCACGCATATCTCCACCGGCGGCGGCGCTTCTCTCGAATTTTTAGAGGGACTCGTGCTGCCCGGTATCGCCTGCCTCGAAGACAAATAATCTTTTTACCGGTTTTATTCTGTTTCAGGCAGCCGAGAATCCGCGCGATTCGCCGGCTGCTTGAAACCAACATCTAAAAAAGACGGCGCACGGCGAATTTTTCCATGTGCGCCGATAAAGGTACGATAAACTACTATGAAAAGAAGATATGTCATCGCCGGCAACTGGAAAATGAACCAAACGCCGAGCGACACGAAAAAATTTATCAAAGCGCTCGTACCGCTTACAGCGGGCAAGGACAACTGCGACATTCTGTTGTGCGTACCGTTTGTAGACATTTGGGTGGCGTCCGAAGCAGCGCAGGGCACCAATATCAAAATCGGCGCGCAAAACGTGCATTTTAAAGAAAGCGGCGCGTACACCGGTGAAATCAGCGCAGACATGCTGAAAGAAGTCGGCGCGGAATATGTAATTATCGGTCACAGCGAGCGCAGACAGTACTTCGGCGAAACCGACGAAACCGTCAATCTCCGCATACGCACAGCGCTGGAAAAGGGACTGAACGTCATTCTCTGCGTCGGCGAACGGCTGGAAGCAAGACAGGCGGGCATCACCGATGAAATCGTCGCCATGCAAACCAAGCTTGACCTGGCCGGCATCAGCAAAGAGGAGCTTGCCAATATCATCATCGCCTATGAACCGGTATGGGCCATCGGCACGGGGCTCACCGCAACACCCGAACAAGCGGATGAAACCTGCGGCGTGATCCGCGCGGTCATTGGTTCGCTCTACGGAGCGGACGCTGCACAAAGTATCACAATCCAGTACGGCGGATCCATGAACGAAAAAAATGCGGCGGCGCTTTTGGCCAAAGAGAACATCGACGGCGGTCTGATCGGCGGCGCCTCCCTCAAACCCGACGCTTTTTCGGCAATTATAGACGCGGCGCAGATCTAAAACGCACAAACAAATATAAGATAAAATTATGGAGGATTTCAGTTATGGCAGATTATGTAAAGCTTCCGATTGAACTTCTTGACGACTTCTGCATGACGGCGTTTAAGAAGCTCGGCTTTAAAAAATCCGAATGCCGGATTATCACGGACGTGCTGATTATGGCCGACAAATTCGGCATTGAATCGCATGGTATGCAGCGTCTGGTTCGCTATCATAAAGGCATTGAAAAAGGCCTGATTGACATTCATGCAGTTCCGGAAACCGTATTTGAAACTTCAACCACCGCTGTTATCGATGCGCACGACGCCATGGGACAGCTTGTCGGACATAAAGCAATGAAAACAGCGATCCGGAAAGCAAAGCGCAGCGGCGTCGGCATTGTTTCCGTCCGCAATTCCAATCATTACGGCATCGCGGGCTATTATGCGAAAATGGCATGTAGCGAGGGGCTGATCGGCATGTCGTTTACCAACTCTGAAGCGATTATGGTTCCGACATTCGGCAAGCTGGCTATGCTCGGCTCCAATCCGATCGCAATCGCCATGCCCGCAGAGCCGTATGATTTTCTCTTCGACGCTTCCACGACTGTGGTTACGCGCGGGAAACTGGAAATGTACAATAAAATGGGCAAACCGCTGCCCGAGGGCTGGGCGCTCAACAAAGACGGAAAGGCCTCAACCGACGCGCCGGACGTGCTGAAAAATATCGTAGCCAAAAACGGCGGCGGCATTATGCCGCTCGGCGGCAACACCGAAATGCTTGGCAGCCACAAGGGCTACGGCTACGGTATGCTCTGTGAAATTTTCTGTTCGATTTTGTCCATGGGCACAACGTCAAACTTTGCAATGCAGGGCGGCAAGAGCGGCATCTGCCATGGTTTCATCGCCATCAATCCCGCAAACTTCGGCGACCCCGAAGCCATAAAAGAACATCTGTCTACATATTTGCGCCAACTGCGTGAATCGCCTAAGGCTGAGGGCGCCGAGCGCATCTATACACACGGGGAAAAAGAAGTTGCGGCTACCGAGCGCGTTCTTCGCGAGGGCGCGCCTGTCAATCTCAATACCCTGCGCGAAATGATTGATTTTGCCAAATTCGTCGGAATCAATCCGAAAAAATATTTTGGAGAACATGCAAACATCAGTAATTCCGAAATGTTTTCCGGGAACTATTAAATCCATGCCAGGGAACTGACAACGACCGGCATTTCGATCAAAACAGTATACAATAACGGGCACTGCGTTTGCAGTGCCCGTTATTGTATACCGGCAATTTTGCCGATATACCCGGAATATTCGGTAAAAAAGAGTGTATTCTGCGACGCTTCGTCTCAGATTTTGGAAAAAAAGCGATATATTTAAGCGCAAATTCATATGCCAACCAAATTTTTTACACAATGTTTTGTATAATATATACATGAAATTGCTTGACTTCGATACTTTTGTATGCGAGAATAAATATGAAACCAAAATACATTTACAAACAGGAGGATTTTTTATGAAAAGAACAAGTTTACTGCTCATTGCATTTACACTGATGCTGACGCTGCTGGCTATCGGTGCTTCCGCAGCGGAAACGGTTATTTACGAAAATGACTTTTCCGACCCTGCCACGCTCTCAGACTTCAAACAATACCGCGCCGAGTGGGAGATCAAAGACGGCGGTCTGTTTATGACTGACCGTATAGATCCGGAAGCCCCGAAGAATGCACCGTCCGAGACTTTTTCTTTCATCATTTATCAAGCTAAGGAAAAACTGACCGACTACATCGTTGAAGTGGATTACATGAACATTCAAACGATGGGCGGTATCATTTTCCGTGCAGATCAGGACGCTGTGTCCAACGCCTCCAGCAACGCCTTTTACGGCTATCTCGCATTTATTGCAAATGACGCCTCCAAGGGCGCGCTTGGTTGCAGCGACGCTGTCGGCGACTGGAAAGGCAATATCAATGTCGGAAACACAACCGGAAACTGTACAATGGGTTCCAATGTCCATATCAAGGTCATCGTTAAGGGTGAAAAAATGCACATTATCATGACCAACATTGATTCCGGCAAAGAAGTGTACAACTACATATATAAAATGGGAGATTCTGCCAGTGACGCTCTGTGGACCGAGGGAACTTTCGGATTCCGTATGCGCGCCGAGTTCGCCACCAATATGGCCGTATCGGCAAACACTGCATATTTTGACAACCTGAAAGTTACAACAGCCAACGAGGTAACGATTGAAGAGACGCTTCCCACAAATCCGGAAACTTCGCAGCATCTGATTGACACCTCTAAACTGCAATCCGTGTATACTAACAATTTTGACAATGCGGACGCGCTCAAAGACTTTACCCAATACCTCGGCACATGGGAAGTCAAAGACGGCCGCCTGTATCTGACGGCGCCGACCGGCGATCACTCGTTTATTCTGTATACCGGCGACAGTGCTCTGACGACGCTGACCGATTATGTTCTGGATGTAGACATGTACAACACCCAGACTCAGGGCGGTCCGATCCTTCGCTCCAATCTTGAATTTGTTTCGGATACAAGCGTAAACGGTTTTGCGGGCTACATCGGCTTTATCGCCTTCACAGGCAACTTGGGCGCAGTCGGCGTCGGTATTGAAGACGGAGGCTGGGGCGGCAACATCAACGTTGGATCTCCGGCATTTGAACCGAACAGCAATCTGCATATTCAGCTTGCTGTAAAAGGCAATCAATTGCAGTGTATCTTTACGGATATCGCAACAGGCAAAGAAATTTGGAGCTATGCCGGCACGCACGACAAATGGAGCCAAGGCACTTTCGGATTCAGACTGTATGCAAAAGAAAAGGACGGCCTGATCAACGTAGGCACAACCTCATTTGACAATTTGGTAATTTCCAAATACTCCGACGGCACAACGCCGACAGCCTCAACTGAGATCAAAATGACGATCGGCGATATGAACGGCTATGTAAACGGTGTTGCCAAAGCGCTTGACGCCGCTCCGATCATCCGCCAGAACCGCACGATGCTTCCCGTACGCTTTGTTGCTGAGAACCTGGGCGCTGAAGTCGCTTGGGACGGCGCGACCAGCACGGCAACCCTCACCAGCGGCGACATTGAGATCAAAATCACTATAGGCGCAACAACCGCAACGATCAACGGCGAAGAAAAGCCTTTGGATGCGCCTGCATTCATCGAGAACTCAAGAACCTATCTGCCGGTTCGTTTCGTAGCAGAAGCGCTCGGCGGCACGGTTGCCTGGGACGGCAATACCAGCACGGCGACCATTACAAAATAAAATTGCTGTTTTTCAAAAGCATCGTGGGCAGATTCCTTACAGAATCTGCCCACGATTTTTCATTCGTCAAATAAACGTGCTTTCAATCAAAGTATCTTCCTAATATTTTTCATTTATTTCGTTCCATCTCTGTTTTCCGAAGAATACCGGCCTTCAAACTCTGTTTTTGCCTTAACCGTTACGGCCGTCACAAACTCTGATTTCTGCACAGTATATCCGTCGCGGTCATGCGCATACCGTTTCCAAAGTTTAAGCTTTAACGCTTCATATTCTTTGGCGGTATCCGGATGCGCGTTCAAATAATCTCGAAAATACACCTCGTCATGGTTGCCAAGGCGGCGGAGATGCAGATGAAACACTTTCTCCTCAAATCCTTTTTCAGTGTACCCTTTGTTAAAAGACATTCTGCGCGGATGTTCGGACATACAGTTATATCCTGCATAAATCAGCTTTTTTTTCAAAAGACTGAAATCACAATCCTCCGGTACTTCCAGCAAAATATCCACAATTGGTTTTGCCCATATAGAGGCAACAGCGGTACTGCCGATATGATTCAGCCGTATTCCCCGCTCTGCCGCAAGCGATTTTTGCAAAAGCGCCTTCTCCGCAGCATACCAATCTTTCCAGCAGTTCTGATGTTCGGTCAAATAAATTGGGAACAACCGCCACAGTTCTGCAAGACTCATTTCGGATAATTTTTTCCCCATAACAACGCGCTTTACGAATTTTTCATGATTACCGTTTCTATAATATCCGCACTTTGCTCACAGGCGTCAAGACACATTTCCAGATCATCAAATATTCCCGTCCAGGCAAGCAGCATTTTTGCATCTGCCTCCGGCATCTGGTAAAGCGCTTTTATACACTCGGAATGAAGCTTGTCACCCTCGCTTTCCAGCGAGTTGACGGCAACGATTCCCTCGCGAATTTTCGTCGAAGATTTAAAACTGCGGAACTCGCCGACAACCCCCAGCAGTTCATGGCAGCATTTGCGAATCAACGCAGTAAACTGAAGCGCGCCAGGCAGTATGGAAGAAACACAGAACATATCAACTCGAAGCATAACATCGTCAATCGTATCGAGTACATTGTCAAGCTGCTGTGCGAGCGCCACAATATCCTCGCGCTCAATCGGTGTAATAAATTCATGCAAAAGTCTCTGCATCATATCATGTTTTTCGCTGTCGGCGCGGTTTTCAATCTCGTGCATCGCGGCCACGCGGTCGCTGAACTGTGCGCGGTCAAATTCTGCAAGCGATTCATTCAGATATTCAGCGGCTCGACACGCAGATTCCACATTTTTTACAAAGTACTCAAAATAATCGTAGTCCTTATTTTTTTTCATTTTCATCGTCCAAATCCTTTATACTTATTTTTAAAACTTCCCTACTTTAAAAAACGAGCATAAACAGCTTTACGACAAGAAAGCCGAGCAAGCCGCATCCCGGAAAGGTAAGCACCCACGTGAATACCATTTCCCGAACAACTTTCCAATTGACCGCCGAAAGCCGTTTTGAAGCGCCTACACCCATAATAGCCGTGGTTTTGGTATGCGTAGTGCTGACCGGTATACCGGTCAGCGAAGCGACAAGCAGGCAAAGCGCCGCGCCGAGATCCGCAGCGAAACCTTGATAGGTCTGAAGTTTGACCATATCCATACCGACAGATTTTATAATCCGATAGCCTCCGATTGAAGTGCCAAGCGCCATCACGGCCGAGCAAAGGATCATCAGCCAAATGGGTATTTCAAAGCTGTTGACGCCCGTATTTCCGGAAGCAAGGAAGATGCCGAGCAAAAACACGCCCATAAATTTCTGACCATCCTGCGCGCCGTGCATAAACGCCATAGACGCGCCGCCGCAAATCTGAGCGCCTTTGAAAAATTTCGTGGTTTTCGGCCGATCTGCATGCTTGAATAAGAACTCCGTAAGTCGTACCGAAACAAAACCGAAACCGAAGCCCAAAACCGTAGAGAGAACCAGCCCGTAAACAACCTTGAGCCACTCAAAACCGTTTACACCGCCAAACCCGTTGTGCATGGCGATAGCCGCCCCGGTAAGCCCGGCAATGAGCGCATGACTTTCACTTGTCGGTATGCCGAACCTCCACGCAAGCGTCGCCCAAACTACAATAGCGACAAGCGCCGCGCAAAGAGCAGTTGTAGCTTCCTGCGCATTGGTGCCGAAATCAACCATATTGTAAATTGTCGCCGCGACCTTGGCATTGAACAGCGTCATGACAAATACGCCAAAAAAATTGAATACTGCCGCCATCAAAATCGCAGCCTTGGGCTTCATAGCTCTGGTTGAAACACATGTTGCAATTGCATTAGGGGCATCCGTCCAACCGTTTACCAAAATAACGCCGAGTGTCAGAAGCGCGGTAACCGCAATCATCGGATCCGTAGTCAAAAGCTGCAGAAATTCGGAAAAACTTACTGTCATTTTTCTTACCGTTTCCTTTATATTTCAAGCAATATGTAATATTATACTGTATAAAAAAGTGTATGTCAATGTAAAAATGGATATAAATTCACCGCCAAACAACAAAAAAGAACTGTGTTCGCAGTTTGCGAACACAGTTCTTTTCTTGTCGATAAAATGAAAACTGCGATAAAAAACGATCTGTAAAATTTGTTTACAAGGCCGACATGCGCCCTTGAGACGCCAACATGCGTGTACCGCCAAAGGCGCTCCTAAAGGAAACTCCAATGCACACTCCAAAGGCCTCAACATACGCCGGATAAAAAAGTCGGGTTCCGTGCTTTAACAAAATTTTCCCCTTTCTGTAATTTTCGATTTTTTTACCTTATGGAGAAAATATGCAGATTCAGTTTTCGATTTTGGCAATCGGGCGCCATGCGTCAATCAGGCGTTCCAGCGACCAAGCCGCGTTTGCCGGGCTGGTGGAGGGCAAACATACTGCGGAAATCTTGTATTTCGGAAATAAATACTGATTGTAAAGTTTCTCGGCTGTTTTACCGTTGACAAAAATGTTTTGAATATCCGCTCCGTTCAAAATCACGCCGATATCGTTTGGAAGCGCATCCCGAATGCTGCTGTCCGCCGACCCCTGTATATCGCAGGAAGCAATGACATCCCAAAGCGCCAGATTATGCTCAAGAATAAACTGCTTTTTTTCTTCAATCGTTTCGGGTACAGAAGCCGAAAATACGGAGGCGCAAACACGCCAGAAGCGGTTTTGCGGATGACCGTAAAAAAAGCCGGATTCTCTGGATTTGACCGACGGAAAAGAACCCAATATCAACGTTTTAGATTCTGCGCGCCAAAGCGGCGGAATTGGATGTATAATCTGCATACGATATGATCTCCTGTTCGATTACCTAATACATAAAAAAGCGTACATATACCCAAATCTTGAAAATTTTCCACGATAAAAAGCGGAAAATGGAATTGACAGATTCACGCAGGCAGTGTATACTATTTGTATACACTATTGTATTTGGAGGACAAGTTATGAAATTTTGCGGCAATTGCGGCGCACAACTGGAAGATTCAGCAAAATTCTGCCCTTTCTGCGGCAATGCGTGCGATCCGGCTACACAACAGACTTCGTCTCAGGCAACCTCCGCAGCAGAACCGATTATCCCCCCAAAAACGGCTACGCCCAGCCCCACAATACAAATGCAGACTGCATACAGCGTACCGCCGAAAACCAATTCGATGGCGGTCGCCGGATTTGTTCTCGGAATTTTGTCGCTTTTCTCATGGATTTGCTGTCTCGGCGTACTAACTTCTATATTGGCAATTGTTTTTTCGGCTGTCGGACTGTCCAAAATCAAACAAACCGGCGAGCAGGGACGCGGACTTGCCATTGCAGGCCTCGTACTCGGCATTCTCGGCATCGTCAGTTATATCATCTATCTTATCTTGGCTTTTATTTTCAACACGGCGCTCAGTTTTTCTGACCTATACACCATATAAAAAACGCTCGCACACAGTTTGAAAGCGCCATATATTCAAAAAACAGAGACCCGGAAGCCACGCTTCCGGGTTTTTAACGCTGAATAAACAAGAACGCCCGACGACAGATACTTCTATGCGTATCGCGCCGAATTTGCGTGCGTATGCGATGTGTTGTTTTCAAGTCCTTAAAAACATATGTTTATTTCAACAGACTGCCCCCGGAAGCTATGCTTCGGGGGCTTTTCATTTAGTCGATCCGGATGCCCGCATCTGCCAGAACC
>CATYXQ010000034.1 GCA_958414825.1 uncultured Eubacteriales bacterium
AGGATTTCAAGCAATATGTGTACGATAAAGCGGACAATGTGCGCGCAAAAAGAAAAAGGCGGCGCCGTATATGGTTAAACGCCGCTGCTTCTTTATCGGTATTTGCCGTATGTTTTGGATTGTTTTACTATTTTGACTTATCGTCTTCGGTTTATGACACAAATAAGACAGAAGAAGCTATATTAAAAACAGCCAAAGGCATGTATTATGCGGAAGAGAATCCACAGGAATTTTCAGACGCCGCAACGCCGGAAAATGCGACTGTAAATTCTTTTTACAATGCCGACGATTCGATAGCGTCTACTGAGCAAGAAAGTCTGGATACTGCGCAGTTTATGCCGAAAGCAGCGGCGCTACTTGGCGCGACCAACTATTCGCATTATGCTGTCGCAGAGAATGACGCTTCCTATACGGGTGAACTTTCCGATATTGACTTTGATACTTGCGTGGCTGTAACGATTTGGTCAACGTTTGCTTCAAAACCCACTGTTCAACAGTTACAGACTGAATATACGGACGAAGTCATTCACTTAACGCTGATCACCGATATTGAATCTACACCGACCGGTTCGTATATGATGGTATATACGGCGCTGATTGATCGGGACAAATATACAGGTCAGCCAATTTCCATTCAGATCATACAACCTTAAATATGAAAAGGGAAGCGTTGAAACGCTTCCTTTTTTGCCGCGAATATTCAGGACTTTGACATCTGTTCGCAAAATTGGGTATTATACAGTGTTTGATAAGTTCCGCTATGCGCAAGCAATTCCGCATGTGTTCCTCTTTCCGATACGCATCCGTTTTCGATCACAAGGATTTCATCTGCGGATATAATGGTAGACAATCGGTGCGCAATGATAATCGACGTGCGTCCGACCAAAAGCGGTGTAATGGCGTTTTGAATGGCTTTTTCGGAAATGGAGTCCAGAGAAGAGGTTGCTTCATCTAAGATCAGGATTTTCGGATCTTTCAAGATCATTCTGGCCAGTGAAATCCGCTGCTTTTCACCGCCGGAAAGTTTAAATCCGCGGTTTCCGACTATCGTATCGTATCCAAGCGGAAGCGTCATGATAAAGTCATGTATGCTGGCCTCCCGGCACACACGTTCGAGATCTTCTTTTGTCGCGTCCGGTTTGGCATAAAGAAGATTTTCACGTATTGTTGCGTTAAACAAATAGGTGTCCTGCGTCACGACTCCGATGGAACTGCGCAGTGTTTGTAAGTCGAGTGAGCGTATATCCCGGCCGTCGATTGTAATCTTTCCGCCAGATACGTCGTACAAACGCGGAATCAATGAAATAATTGTGGATTTTCCGGCGCCGGAGGGACCGACAATTGCCACAGATTTTCCGGGATCTACCGTAAACGATACGCCTTTGAGAACCTCAGTATCCGATGTATAGGAAAAATGAACGTCATCAAAGCAAAGTTTTCCCGCAATTCTTTCGAGTATAACGGCATCTTTCTCATTTTTAATTTCAACGGGCATATCCAAATATTCAAAAATACGCGCAAACAGCGCCATCGAGCGGGTAAAATCAATCTGAAGGCTCAGCACGGATTCTACCGGCCTATATAAGCGTCGAATCAGCGCCACAATTACGCTTATATCACCGATTGTTAGATTAGACACGCCGATTTTAATAATCAAAATACCGCCGATAAGATATATGATGATCGGCCCGATTCCCGCAGTTACATGCATGAAAGCCCAGAACCAGCGTCCGGCCATTCGCTCGCGAACCGTCAGTTTGGCTACCTCTTCGTTTAATCTTCGGAATTTTTCATACTCTGCCTTTTCTTTGGTGAACAGCTTGGTTAAAAGCTGACCGCCGACACTTAAAGTCTCATTAATAACCTGATTGGCGCCGTCCCGTTTTTTTTGCGCTTCAGAGGCAAGCTTCCAACGCTTTTTTCCGACCGTATCCGTAGGAATGATAAAAAGCGGAATCATAACCATGCCGATCGTAGCCAGTTGCCAGCTTTTGCCATAGAGCGTAATCACTGTGGTGATGATAATAATAAAATCAGAAAAATAGGATGTAAGAATGCTGCTGATGATGCTGGCCGCACCGCTGATATCGCTCGTCATGCGTGTGACAATGTCGCCGGGCTTTTGCGTGGTGAAAAAGCGCTGAGACATGTTTTGCAGATGAGCGTACATCTGATTTTTCATATCATATGTAATATGCTGGCCTATCCAGGTAGTCAAATAGGACTGCAGAAGACCGATCAGGCGAGACCCCAATAAAACGATAAGTGAAGCCGCAGATAAACTGTAGATCAGATTTAGATTTTCTCCCAAAATACCATCGTCTATGATTTTTCCAGTCAGGACAGAGGGCAATAACCCCAGAACCGACGACAGAATAATCAAAACAAAAACCAATAACAAAAACCATCGGTAAGGACGGAGATAAGAAAGAATGCGAGAAAGCATCGCCTTCGTAATTTTCGGCGATGCATTTTTTTCTTCTTCCGGGGAGTCAAATCGGGAACGTACTCTGCTCATTTTGTATCCTTTCAAAAGAAGTGAATATTTTGTTGCCGATACGGAAAACGCTCGGTTTTATTTTACCTTAAAAAACGAATTCGGTCAATAGTATCTTGCTTTGAATAAATATAAATATGTTTTTGTTGCCATATTGAAAATTCTTGCATTATTGAAGAAATTTTGGTAAAATAGATTTATTATGAGATAATAAATGGGAGGAACCGCAATGTACGGTCATACGCATATGCTTCGCCGTGCGGCGGCAGTTTTTATTCCGTTTGGCTTTATTCTGGGGTTCTCCATTCCAATGGGGAGGTCTCTGGATCAATATGACACCATAGCGACGGAGTCAACAAGTCTGATCAGATACGGTTTGTTCGCCCTGTTATTTTCGTTATTCTTCACCGCGTTTATGACGCTTTTATGTGCAAAATCGGGATTTATCAGTCAAAAATGCTGCTTTTCTTTAAAAATCCCGTTTTCAGAGAAGCATAAATCTCGTTTTTTTGTTTTGTGGGCATTCTTTTTTCTATGCTGTATTCCGGCGTTTCTTGCCTATTATCCGGGAATATTTGCATATGACATTTCAACGCAGATACGCCTGCTCGCCGAGGGGCAGATTTCTGCGGACCACCCGATGCTGCATACGCTGATTGTGGCCTCGTTTTTAATCTTTGGCAATCTCATTTCATCCTATACGCTGGGACTGGCGTTCTTTTCGATTTTTCAGATACTGGTCTTCTCCTTTGCATTTGCCAGAGCCGTAGATTTTCTGTTTCGGCTGCGGCTTGATATCGGTGCAATTTTACTCACGCTGTATTATGCTTTGAGTCCGGTAAACGCCATGTTTTCTATTAATGCCGTAAAAGATGCGCCATACGCAATTCTATTTCTATTGGTCATGGTCTCGGTAGCCGAACTCTTCTTTTTTACAGAGACATTTATTCAATCCAAACGAAAAATGCTCTTGCTCGCATTGATGATTGCGTTTACCGCATTGATGAAAGCCACCGGAGAGGCCGTTATGCTGGGACTTTGCGTTTTGCTGATCATATATATGAAAAAAACGGAAGTACGTAAAAAAATGCTGCGCCTTTTTGCTATGGCGCTTACCGTTTTTTTCTGTATGAATTTCGCTTTTCACACTGTTTTCGATATTCTTCCGCGGACAGAAACCGAAAAACTGTCGGTGCCGCTGCAGCAAATGTTTAGAGTTGTCAATCATCAATACGATGAACTGAGTAAAGAGGAGATGCATACGCTAACCAAACTGATTCCCGAGACGTATTGGACGAATTATTCGCCGAGGCTGTCTGATGACATTAAAAATCATCTGTATCCCGGCGCATATGCCGAAAACAAAACGGAATTCTGGCAGCTTTGGCTGTCGCTCGGGAAACAATATCCGGCTGAATATGCGGATGCATTTTTTTCTCTGAATTTAGGATTTTGGTATCCGGGGCTTCAATATCCTGATGCGCGCACGTATCATGCGTATATTGAAACATCTATAAAAGCGCCCGATACGCCGGAAGAAGCGCCGACGATACCGGACGGCAGTCCGGTTTCTGCCGACGTTATCGGATGCTTTTATATCAAGCGGACAGTCAAATGGCAGTCGGCGTATAATTTTTATGAAAGTTTCGGCGACGGCAAAACCGTTTTAAACCGACTTCCGTTTTCAATTTTATTTACGCCCGCCGGCGGATTTTATGCCCTTTGGAGTTTATTGTCGATGGCGATATATTCAAAAAAATATAAAATATTGTGTCTGTCCGTCCCAGTGGTGATTATATGGATTCTAAATATGTTTTCGGCGATTGCGCTTCTTCGGTACGCGTATCCCATGCTACTAACGATGCCGTTTATATTCGCCTTGTTTTTTTACAGAATGCCGCCGGTAAAGACGCAGCGATAACGAAAATTCGGCAGACAAAGTCGGCTTTACTTGACTTTGCAATTGCGACTCTTCGCGGAAAAATATTGCATCTTCTCTTAAAATTTGATATAATATATAAAGTTAAATACGGTTGTTTCGATAAGGAATCATATGGATAAGTATATAGAAGCGGTAAAACAAAAAAATGACGCCTATTTTGCCAGGACTTCTCACAAACCCGCAGTTTGTGTCGTAACATTTGGCTGTCAGCAAAACGAAGCGGATTCGGAAAAGCTGCGCGGTATGGCAGATGCGATGGGCTATGCGCAGACTGAGGATGCGGCGAAGGCAGATTTGATTTTAGTCAATACCTGCGCAATTCGGGAACATGCCGAACTGCGCGCATTGTCGTCTGTCGGCCAATATAAGCACCTCAAAGCCAAAAATCCGAACTTGCGTATCGGCGTTTGCGGCTGTATGGTCGCACAAAATCATCGTGTTGAGGAAATCAAGCACAGCTATCCCTATGTAGATTTCACTTTTGAACCATCCGCGCTCGACATATTCCCGGAAATTTTGTGCGAGGCGCTCGAGAGCGGAAAACGCAGTTTTTGCAGCAAAACATCATCCGAACCGATTCGGGAGGGACTGCCTGTCCTGCGTGAAAATCCGATTAAATCCTGGGTCAGTATTATGTACGGCTGCAACAATTTTTGTTCCTACTGTATTGTGCCGTATGTGCGGGGAAGAGAACGCAGCCGGAATTTTTCCCATGTCGTAGAGGAAGTACGCGCGCTTGCCGCTTTGGGGACGCGGGACATAACGCTCTTAGGCCAAAATGTCAATTCCTATAACGGCGGCTGCTCATTTGCCGAATTGATTCGTATGCTTTCGGAAATAGACGGGGACTTTCGGCTGCGGTTTATGACAAGCCATCCGAAAGATGTTCCGGACGAACTGATTGCGGCCATGGCGGAAAGCCGACATGCGGCCAAACAGTTTCATCTGCCGCTTCAATCCGGAAGTGACCGCATCCTTTCCGCAATGAACCGCCGGTATAATACGGCGCGCTATTCGGAAATTGTACGCAAACTTCGTACCGCAATGCCGAATATTGCATTGACTACTGATATTATCGTCGGATTCCCCGGAGAGACCGAAGCGGATTTTGAACAAACGCTCGACATGCTGAAAGCAATACGATTTGATATGCTGTATTCGTTTATTTATTCACCGCGTAAAGGAACGCCGGCGGCAACATTTGAAAATCCGGTTTCAGATGCGGATAAATCGGCGCGAATGCAAAGACTATTGGATGTACAAAATGAAATTTCTTTAGAAATAAATCAGCAAATGGTCGGGAAAACTGTTGTTGTACTGGCGGAGGGAAGAAGTAAAAACAATTCGGAATTTTTTACCGGACGAACGGAGTCCAATAAATTGGTGCATTTCAAAGCGCCTGATTCCATGGTCGGCAATTTTGTGCCGGTGCGCATTGTTCGAGCAGAACCTTACGCGCTGCACGGAGAACTGGAAAAATAAAAAATATATTTTTAAAGAAGGATAAAGACATGCAGGAAATTTTGAAAAAAGCAGAAGAACTCGGAAAACTGATTGCAGAAAGCGAAGCGGTAACAACTGCAGCCCGTACAAAAGAAGCTTATGAAAACGATAAGGCGGTACAGCAGGCTATTTTTGAATATAACGCGCAGAACGCCGCACTTTCGGCAGAATATAGAAAAGAAACGCACGATGAAGAGATAATGAAAGCTATTAAGGATCGAATCGGCGTATTGTATAACCAGATCACCGAAAATCCGAGCTACATGGCGTATATTGCCGCCGAGGAACAGGTCGCGAAGCTGATGAAACAGGTGAATGAAGAAATCAATTTTCAGGTAACCGGAGAGCGTTCCGAGGCTTGCACCGGGAACTGCGGTTCTTGCGGAGGCTGTCACTGACAATAACGCCTGGGGGAGGGAATGACACCATGAGCCTGACGCCGATGATGCAGCAATACTTTGATGTAAAAAACAATTATAAGGATTATATCCTAATGTACCGTCTCGGAGACTTCTACGAGATGTTTTTTGAGGACGCTTATACGGCTTCCCGAGAATTGGAACTGACGCTGACCGGCCGTGACTGCGGTTTGGAAGACCGCGCGCCGATGTGCGGCGTTCCGTTTCACAAAGCAGATGTATATGTCGGTCGATTGGTGGAAAAAGGATATAAAGTCGCAATTTGCGAACAAACCGAAGATCCGGCTGATGCCAAAGGACTTGTTCGGCGCGAAGTCGTCCGAATTGTAACCCCAGGTACGATTACCGAAAGCGCCCTGCTTTCGGATCAAAAGAACAACTTTCTCTCCGCCGTTTATATGGGCGCAAAAAATTATGCGGTCGGATTTGCGGATATTACCACCGGTCGAATTTTTGCAACCGAGTTTGAGGGAAATGAACGCGCACGTCATATGATCAATGAACTGGCCGTATATGCGCCCAGCGAGATTTTGATCAATGTTTCCAAAGGGGTATCTGCCGAAACAGACAGCTTTATTTCCGAACGTCTGGGCGCGCTGACAAATTATGAGCAGGCTTTCCGTTTTGAGCGCGCTGCTGCCGCAAAGGAAGTTGCCGCACAGTTTCCGGGTTATGATATATCCGGTCTCGATAAAGAAATCATTTGCGTGATCGGCGCACTGCTTGATTATATCCGTGAAACGCAGAAAACCGATATTTCCTTTATCAAAGAACTGAATGTATACTGTGACGGGCAGTATCTGGAATTTGACGTCAACACGCATCGCAATTTGGAACTCACCGAATCCATGCGTACAAAAGAAAAAAAAGGGTCCTTGCTTTGGGTTTTGGATAAAACCGGCACCGCAATGGGCGCGCGCCTCCTTCGTACATGGCTTTTGCACCCGCTGCGCCATATTCCGGAAATTCTGCGCCGGCAATCCGCCATTCAGGCTTTATATGATAATTTTATGGTGCGCGAGGAACTGCATTCCGTACTTTCCGGCGTATTGGATCTGGAAAGACTGATGGCCAAAATTGCGTATGGTTCGGCCAATGCCCGGGATATGCTGGCGATTTTAAACAGCATTTCGGTAATTCCTGAAATCAAGCGCATGATGGCGCAGCTTGAGGGAGAGGAATTCAAGGAAATTTTCTCCAAAATGGATGATCTGGAAGATATCCGAAATCTTCTCGGCACGGCCATCTGCGAAGAGCCGCCTTTGACCATTCGCGAGGGCGATATTATCAAAGACGGATATAATGAAGAAATCGACCGTCTGCGTTCTGTAAAAATAAATGGTAAAGATTATATTGCCGGCATTGAGTCCAAAGAAAAAGAAACAACCGGCATTAAAAATCTGCGTATCGGATATAATCGCGTTTTCGGCTATTACATTGAGGTAACAAAATCACAGCTTGAACTGGTTCCGGAACACTACATACGCAAGCAGACCTTAGTGAATTGCGAGCGATACATTACGCAGGAACTCAAGGATTTGGAAGCGACGATTCTCGGCGCGTCCGACCGGCTCGCGGCTATGGAATACAGCATTTTCCAACAGATTCGTGAATTCCTTGCCGAACAGTCCAGTCGAATTCAGGAAAGCGCGGCCATGCTGGCAAAGCTTGACGTGTATATCAGCCTCGCTACCGTAGCGGTTAAAAACCGCTATGCCCGCCCTGAATTTTGTGCGGACGGTCGGATTGAAATCACAGGCGGGCGTCATCCGGTTGTTGAAAAATTTATTTCAGATTCTTATTTCGTGCCGAATGACACGCTGCTCGATACCGGACGCAATCGTCTTTTGCTGATTACCGGTCCGAATATGGCGGGAAAATCTACCTATATGCGTCAGGTTGCGCTGATCGTGCTAATGGCGCAGATCGGTTCCTTTGTTCCGGCTGAGCGCGCGCTTCTTTCGATAGCGGATAAAATTTTCACCCGTGTCGGCGCTTCAGACGATCTGGCCTCCGGACAGTCCACGTTCATGTTAGAAATGAATGAAGTGGCGTATATTTTGAAAAATGCCACAAAAAACAGTTTAATCGTCTATGATGAAATCGGCCGCGGAACCAGCACATACGACGGTATGAGCATTGCACGCGCGGTTGCTGAATATACGCTGGGTAAAAAAATCGGCGCTAAAACGCTGTTTGCGACGCATTATCATGAGCTTACCGTATTGGAAAATGAGTTCGACGGCGTCGTGAATTATAATATCGCAGCGAAAAAGCGCGGGGACGACATCACGTTCTTGCGAAAAATCGTGCGCGGCGCGGCCGATGACAGCTACGGAATCGAGGTGGCAAAACTTGCCGGCGTTCCATCCGAGGTCATTCGGCGCGCCAAAGAAATTCTCAGTGCGATTGAAAATGAAACAACGGCTCCGAAATCTGCTAAAACAGAAGAAAAATCTGAGGAACCCGAATTTAATATGATCTCCATGCTACATGCCGAAGAAGAAAAAGAAGTGGCGGATCTTTTGCGCGCTGCGGACATCAATACGCTTACACCGATTGAAGCGATGAATTTGATCTTTGAATTGAAAAAGAAATTGGATTAAGGAGGCTCCGCGCGATTATGGGAAAAATTAACCTGCTGAGCTTTGAAGTCGCTAACCTGATCGCTGCGGGCGAAGTCGTAGATCGTCCCGCATCCGTGGTTAAAGAATTGATTGAAAATTCCATCGACGCCGGTGCAAAAAATATTACGGTAGAAATCAAGAACGGCGGCGTGGTTTTTATTCGGGTATCGGATGACGGATGCGGTATAGCGCCCGAAGATATGCCTTTAGCTCTAAAGCGACATGCAACCAGCAAAATCGCGACCGCTGAGGATTTAAACGAAATTTTTACCTTAGGTTTCCGTGGGGAGGCGCTTGCCGCGATTGCTTCCGTATCCAAGCTTCGCATAATTTCCAAAACAGCGGATACGGCATCCGGCACTATGCTGTATGCCGAAGAGGGAAAAGTTCTTGCAGTTGAGGAAGCCGGTTGTCCATGCGGAACAACGATCACGGTGGAACAGCTTTTTTCTAATGTTCCGGCGCGTAGAAAATTTTTAAAGAAAGATTCTACCGAAACTGCGGCGGTGGCGGCCGCAGTTGAAAAAATTGCGCTTTCACATTCAGAAATTGCATTTCGACTGATTACGGACGGTAATATAAAAATGGAAAGTCCGGGGGACGGGCGCTTGGAAAATACGATCTATGCCGTTTTAGGCAAAGATTTTGCCAAGCGCATTCTGTCCGTAAAATGCCGGAATGCGGGCATCGACGTGACGGGCGTGATCGGTTGCCCGGATAATGTCAAGCCAACCCGAAATTTTCAAAATTTTTTTGTCAATCATCGTTACATAAAAAGCAAAACAATCATGGCAGCGCTTGAACAGGCTTACACCTCCTATATTGCTCCCGAGCGTTTTCCGTGCTGTGTGCTGTTCGTCGATATGAGTCCCGCTTCGGTGGACGTCAATGTCCATCCGGCCAAGCTGGAAGTAAAATTTTCAAATGAGAAGTTAATATTTGAATCGGTTTATTACGCAGTGCGGAGCACCCTTGAAAAAAATACGGAGCGCCCTGAGCTTTTACTGCGTTCACCGTCGTCTGCGCAAATTTCCAATATGGCCAATTCATTTGCGCCGGTGTTGGAATCATCCGAACGCAAAGCGGCGGCGGAACAGATTCGATTTGAACAGACCAACACCATGTCGTTCGCCTCCGGAATTTCGGATGCGTGGCGTGCGCGGGTAAGGGAAGAACTCGAACGGGAGCGCATTCAAAAGGAGACGATCCGCTTTTCTCCGTCAATTGAAGCGGATTCGCCTGCACCTGCGCTCAATATACCGGTATCCGAAAAAAAATCCGAGATCGAAAAGCCCGAAGAGCCCCCTATAGAACACGAGAAGCGTGCAGCAGAGCCGCTTCCGATTCCTGAATATCGGATTTTAGGTGTGGCATTCAATACCTATATTCTTACGGAAACCACAGACCGACTGGTTGTGATTGATAAGCACGCGGCACATGAGCGTATTATTTTTGAAAGCTTACGGGGCAAACTTCGCAATTTTGCACCTGCACCCCAGCTTTTGCTTGTGCCTGTAGAAATTGATCTTACAAAAAGCGATTTTGATGCCGCCGTTGAATTCGGCGATCTTTTGAAAGATTTGGGGTTTGGTTTTGATACCGAGCCATTGCAGAGCCGTATTCAGCTTACGCAGATTCCGTCTGCGCTTCAGATTGAAGAGGCCGAAGCGGTGTTTGCTTCCATGGTGGATCAACTGGCGAGCGGAACCGGCATTCCACAAATTACAAAGCTGGATGTATATGAACGCGCACTGTATCAGGCTTCCTGCAAGGCAGCAATGAAAGGCGGACGTGCGGATTCAGAAACGGATATCCGCTATGTGGTCGAAAAAATTCTGACAATCCCCGATATTACGGTTTGTCCGCACGGACGCCCCGTTGTTTTTTATTTGACGAAACACGCGTTGGACAGACAATTCGGCAGAGAATAAAATCATAAAGGAAATAGAATGTTTAAAATTATCTGTACGGAAAATAAAGCGCGGCGCGGACAGTTTGAAACTGTGCATGGCGTTATTCAAACACCCGTTTTTATGAATGTGGGTACAAGCGCGGCCATTAAGGGCGGCGTTTCTACAATGGATCTGCGTGATGTAAACTGTATGGTGGAACTCTCCAATACCTATCATCTGCATATCCGCCCCGGGGATGACTTAATCTATCGTCTCGGAGGACTTCATAAATTTTTTAATTGGGATAAACCA
Organism: uncultured Eubacteriales bacterium; assembly: GCA_958414825.1. Classification (GTDB taxonomy): domain Bacteria; phylum Bacillota; class Clostridia; order Oscillospirales; family CAG-272; genus UMGS902. The sequence goes on from CATYXQ010000034.1 coordinate 11,193, forward strand.
ATTTTGACCGACAGCGGCGGATTCCAGGTGTTTTCGTTGGCGCAGCTTCGAAAAATCACGGAAGAAGGCGTCAGCTTTTCTTCGCATATGGACGGTAAGCGCATCTTTATGGGCCCAGAAGAAAGTATGCAGATTCAATCCCATCTGGCTTCAACAATCGCCATGGCGTTTGATGAATGTGTAGAAAATCCCGCGGCATACGAATATGCGAAAAACTCCAGCGAACGGACGGTTCGATGGCTGTATCGCTGTAAAGCGGAACTCGATCGTCTGAATGCGCTCCCGAATACGATCAATAAGCACCAAATGCTGTTCGGTATCAATCAGGGCAGCACGTATGCGGATCTCAGAATAGAAAATATGAAAGAGATCGCCAAACTTGATTTAGACGGGTATGCCATCGGCGGATTGGCAGTCGGAGAATCGGCTGAGGAAATGTATCGAATTATCGATGCAGTGGAGCCGTATATGCCGCAGAACAAACCGAGATATTTAATGGGAGTCGGTACACCGCTGAACATTTTAGAAGCAGTACGCCGCGGTATAGACTTTTTTGACTGCGTTATGCCCAGCCGGAACGCTCGACACGGCAATCTGTTTACCTGGCACGGAAAAATGAATCTCAATAATGAAAAATATTTTGACGATCCGCGTCCGTTTGACGAAAATTGCGGTTGTCCCGCATGTAAACACTACAGCCGTGCCTATATCCGACATTTGTTCAAAGCACGTGAAATGCTCGGAATGCGGCTTTGCGTACTGCACAATCTGTATTTTTATAATGAACTGATGCAAAAAATCAGAGAAGCAATCGAAAACGAAGCTTATGAAAGCTTTTTCGCAACGTATGCGCCGATTCTCGATCGACGTTCTACCATGTAAATTTTATAAAAAGGAAGCGGAGGGATACCCCCAGCTTCCTTTTTATATAACTCAGTTTTCTGTATTACTTACTTCACTTTTTGCCGTTCCATCTTCTGTATAATAAGGATCGATCATGATCTGCTTAATTTTGAAATATGCTGCATAAGTGGACATAAATGCGCCGTTTGAAAGTGTAAGCACAAGCGGCAAAACGATACCGAGCGGCGGTATATAAACGAATACAACAAAATTCAAAACCGCAAGCACCAACATACCGAGTGTAGCCATCAGATTCCGTTTGAACCCCAATATAGAAAAAATCAGCGAATTTTTAAGAATTTTGTACATGGAGAGATCAAAAGTTACCAGCAAAATATACATATAAAACCGCATATAGAAATACAAAATCAGCATTGCCAGGGAAATATAAAACATCAACCCGGTTTGGAACGTATTATTCAAATTTGAAAAATAAAAACGAATGTTGAAAATCAGCAAAAAGCTGACGATAAGATCCAGCATACCGAGCAGCATACCCTGTTTGAAATTTCGCTTTACAGCGTACCAAAAATCTGACCACATAAATACGGGATCGCCTTTGATCAAGTTACGGAGAATATACGTCGTACCGACATTGGTGGGGCCGAATGTAAAAAGTGTGAAAAGAGACAAACCAAACAGAATAAACGAACCGGTTGAATACGCGGTGAGCGGGGTCTGTAAACCGTAAATTCCTTCAAGCGCAGCGGTTACGGGAGAAGCATCAAACCGCGCAATACCATGCACGGCGGCAAAAAGCGGGGAAGAAGCGGCCGTACTTTGAATAGACCCGTAGCCCGCGAGAGCCAGTCCGGCGAAAAATAACGGAAAATTGCCCAGTACCATAAAGATATTGACGCTGAGCAAACGATTGAATTTGCGTTTGTATTTTTTAAAAAACGTGGCAAGATTGGGTGCCCCGTCCACTTCATCTTTTTCAACGCCTTTGCCGTCCCGATTAAAATCGAATAATTTAAACTTCCTTTCGCTCATCGAACATCCTCCTGCGTTTTATAAAACGCATCTGATTAAATTTAAAATCAAAATCGCGCCTAATATGGTAAAAAAGCGAAAAATCTGCATATAGAAAGCGCTCGATCTTACAATCAAGCGTGGCCGACCGCAAAGCGTTTTAAATTCATCCGTAAAAATTGCAGTTTTCACACTCATATGAATCAAAACTGCTGCACCGGTTGCGCTCAAAACGGAAAATAATACGATAGCCGATACAGGCCGATCAAATGAAGCTGTTTCATATTTGATCGCATAGGCCAAATAGCTCACCGAAAAGCCAAACGAAGCGCCTCGAAACATCAGAATACCTGCCAACGCAATCGTGGAAAACATGGTAAATCCGGCGGCAAAGATCAAAATCAAATGTGTAATATCCGATCGGCTTTCAGAAAGCAAGCGACCGCAATAATCGAACAAATCGTCGCAATCCAAAAAATCAGCGGAAAAATATGAAAGAATACGCGCGTCTATCACTGCGCTGCTTTTAACTTCCAGCATATGAAAAAGCAGACAGCCAGCGCCGAATGCCATGGTATATGCGAACGTATAGAGCAGAATCAGCCGGGCATAGATATATCTCCGGGACAGTAGCCTTATTTTCGGTCGGTTTTTGATTTTGAAATGTTCAGTCATGTTTTTCACCTCTTTTGTTTTTAAATATATGGTGAAAAACAAACAGGTATGCGTCAGTTCATCGACAACTCGTCCGCGCGTTTTGTGCAGGCCTGCATCGCTTCGCTGACAATTTCCTCAAAATTGTGTTTATAAAAAACGTCTAATGCCTTTTCCGTTGTTCCTTTCGGAGAAGTGACCATACGAATCAATGCATCCAAACTTTGGTCGCTTTGAAGTGCAAGTTCAGCGCTTCCGATAACCATCTTGCAGACTGCATTTTTTAATTCATAAGAGGTAAGCCCCTGTGACGCCGCGCCTTGACAGATTGCTTTAATCATTAAAAAAATATAAGCCGGCGCGGAAGAAGTGGCAGCGATAATTTTATTCATATCCTCTTCTCCGAGGCGAAGTGTTTCCCCCTGAGATGCAAATATTTTTTCCACATACGCAAACATTTCGTCGGATACGTTTTTATTTTTGCAAAGAGCAGTTACCCCACGTCCGATCAAAAGCGGCGTATTTGGCATTGTACGAACTACGGGAACATCATATCCGATTTGATTTTCGATATATTGTGTGGAAATTCCGGCGGCGATAGACACAAACAGCTTACCGGCAAGCGTCAAATCTCGAATTTCCGAAAGCACATCCGGATAATTTTGCGGTTTTACCGCAAGGACAATTATATCTGAGTTGTCTACTAACTCTGCAATACTTTTGGTGATTTTAAAATTTCCCGTTAAACGCGTATATTGCTCTTTATTCGCATCATATAACGCAATATGTTCGGGCGCAGTAAACGCGTCGGAAGATCGTGCAGTTAGTCCGCCGATGATTGCGCCGGCCATATTTCCGACGCCGATAAAACCAATTCTTTTTTCGTTTGTCATATTCAGTCTCCATTCGTACCAGAAAAAACACGGAATGATGTTTGTTCTTTGCAAAATCCTATGCCTTAATCATACGTAATATATGGTTATTATAGCATACTCTCTGTTCTGGTGCAAATATTTTTATGATTTTCTTGTGTTTAAAAAGAAAATGTGTTATACTTTGGGGTATCAATCTTCATGGAGCGATTATGAAAAAAGAGTATATATATGAGGTGTTTTCCAAAATACCGACATTTGAAACGGAACGGTTGATTATAAGACCGATGCGCATGTTTGACGCGTTTGATATGTATGAATACGCCCGTATGCCGGAAACTACCGAATTTTTAACCTGGAGCCCCCATCCTGACATTGAATATACAAAAAATTATCTCGCTTTTGTTATGGGAAAATATAGAGCCGGGGAATTTTACGATTGGGCTGTTACGCTGAAATCGGAAAACGGCAAAATGATCGGAACCTGCGGATATTCTCGGATTGATTTTTCAAATGACGTAGGAGAAATCGGCTATGTAATCAATCCCGATTTTCAAAAGCGCGGTTATGCGACCGAAGCCGCATGGACGGTTTTAAATTTCGGATTTGAAAAACTTGATTTTCACAGAATAGAAGCAAAATTTATCGAGGGCAATGCGGCAAGTTTTGCCGTAATGCAAAAATGCGGAATGAAATATGAGGGAATGGCACGTGAAAGTATGCGTATAAAAGGCGTATACCGCAATATAGGATGCTGTGCAATTTTGAATGAGGATATAAAAAAGCGCGATTAACGTGCTTTTTTATATCCTCATTTTAAATACTTGCAAATCTTTTTAGTATAGTTTGCTGACAAGCCAAATATAAATTACCGTGAGGTGATTTTATGACAAAAAAGATTTTTTCGCATATCCTAACCGCGATCATTTTATTCCTTACAATTTTCATTCCCTGTAATGCTGCTCCCGAATTTACCGCTCCGCTGGAGTGCCGGAGCGCCATTCTAATGGAAGCGTCAACCGGAATGGTTTTGTATGAAAAAAACGCGGATGAAGCATTACCGCCTGCTTCTGTTACGAAAGTGATGACATTGCTGCTTGTCATGGAAGCCGTAGACAGCGGAAAAATAAAACTAACGGATATGGTTCCGGTCAGTGAAAATGCAGCATCTATGGGCGGCTCCCAGGTTTATCTTAAAGTAGGGGAAGAAATGTCCGTAGATGAGATGATCAAATGTGTTGTAATTTCCTCAGCAAACGATTGTGCGGTAGCGCTAGCTGAATTTTTATGCGGCAGCGAAGAAGCGTTTGTGACGCAAATGAATACGCGAGCCAAAGAACTCGGAATGGAAAATACAAATTTTGAAAATACCAACGGGTTGGACGATACAGTTACCAATCATAAAATCAGTGCGCGTGACATCGCCATTATGTCCAGAGAACTGCTAAAACATGAATTCATTCTAAAATACAGTTCAACCTGGATGGATACGATTCGAAACGGTGCATTCGGTTTAACTAATACAAATCGTCTGATTCGCTTTTACGCAGGGGCAAACGGTCTGAAAACTGGATCAACCTCCAAAGCAAAATTTTGCATCAGTGCAACTGCAAAACGGGATGGAATGCAGTTAATTGCTGTTATCATGGCCGCGCCTACACGAGATATTCGCAATAATGAGGCGAAACAGCTTTTAGATTTTGGTTTTGCCAACTACGGCGTTTATACTGCTGAAGCTGGAACAATGGATCCGATTCGAGTGCAGGGAGGCGTATCCGATTATTGCCCGTTGACTTTTACAGAGTATAGTGCAGTACTGGAAAAAGGAGACATGGCTAAGATTACCAAGCGCATTGAACTTCCGGAAAGTGCACGCAGTCCAATTTCAAAAGGTGATGTGCTTGGCTCTATCATATATGAATGTGATGGAAAAGAACTGGGACGAGTCGATATCTTAGCGGCAGAAAATGTTGATGCCATTGGATTTGGCGAATTGTTACGGCGCCTTTTGAAAGGATTTTGCTTGAGTTAAGCGGTTACGGGTTAAATTATTCGTACACATTCCATAGGATTTTACTGTTGAAAAGTACAGACAAATGTAGTATATTGATTATAGTAACAAATCAATAGGGGGAAAATAAAAATGAGCATTAAATTAAGCAGCAGGTTTGCGGAAAATTTTATGACTTCATCCGATTATAGGCGTATAGGCGCTGAAGCAGAGGCTGCATACCAAACTATAAAAAACAGAAGCGGTGCAGGGAACGATTTTCTCGGCTGGGTAGATCTACCCGAATCATATGACAGAGAAGAATTTCAGCGTATTCAAGACGCCGCCGTTAGAATCCGAAAATCCTGTGACATTTTTATTGTCATCGGAATCGGAGGGTCTTATCTCGGCGCGAGAGCGGCAATCGAATTTATCAAATCTCCGCTATACAATAATTTGAAAAAAGACACGCCGGATATTTATTTTACCGGAAATAATATCAGTTCGACTGCACTATCTGAGCTTTTGTCTCTTTGCGATGGAAAAGATATTTGTGTAAATGTAATTTCTAAATCAGGAACAACGACCGAGCCTGCGATTGCGTTTCGTATTTTTCGAGAACTTTTAGAGCAAAAATACGGAGCAGAAGGAGCCAGAACACGTATTTTTGCCACAACCGACCGCGAAAAGGGTACGCTGAAGAACTTTTCCGATCAAATGCAATATGAAACATTTGTTGTCCCCGATGATGTGGGCGGTCGATACTCTGTTTTAACAGCAGTGGGGTTGCTGCCGATTGCAGTCGCCGACATCGATATTACGGCAATGATGCTCGGAGCGGCCGATGCGCGGTCGCTCTATACAAAAGCGCCTTATGCTGAAAATGACTGCTTCAAATATGCGGCGCTTCGCAACTTGATGTACCGCAGCGGCAAAAAAGTGGAAATATTAGTCGGATACGAACCTTTTCAGCAAATGCTCAATGAATGGTGGAAACAGCTTTACGGTGAAAGCGAAGGAAAAGATCATAAAGGAATATTCCCGGCGTCCGTTATCTTTTCCACTGATCTGCATTCTATGGGGCAGTATATACAGGACGGCGAACGAATGCTGTTCGAGACTGTGCTCGATATAAAAGACAGCGGCAACAAAGTTGAAATTCCATACGATCAAGCGAATGTAGATGGGTTGAATTTTCTTGCCGGAAAATCTTTAAATTATGTCAACAGCACCGCAATGCTTGGCACATTATTTGCGCATAATGACGGCGGCGTTCCGAATATTGTCTTGGAAATTTCCGACCGCACGGCATATTCTTTCGGATATCTTGTCTATTTCTTTGAACTGGCTTGCGCTGTATCAGGTTATATGCTCGGTGTAAATCCGTTTAATCAGCCCGGAGTGGAAGCGTACAAAAAAAATATGTTTGCTCTGCTCGGAAAAAGCGGATATGAAAAAGAACGTGAAATTCTCGAAAAACGCATGAAATGATTGAAATAAAATCACCAAAAGTATACTTTTTACTATTGCATTTGTGTGCAAAATAGTGTATATTATTATTACAGAGGTATTCTGTATTCGCAATAATATATTGGAGGATTCGACTTATGGTGAAATTGATTCTCGGTCTTAAAGGTTCCGGAAAAACAAAAGCGCTCATAGACATGGTTAACAATGCATCCCATTCTTCCCATGGTAACGTCGTTTGCATAGAAAAAGGACAAAAGCTGATTTATGACGTTAAGTATAAAGCCAGATTGATTGAGGCGGATGCTTATGGAGTTGAGGATGCGCAGACGCTCTTTGGCTTTATCGCAGGTATCGCCGCAAGCGATCACGACTTGTCGGATCTGTTTATCGATTCTGCCCTAAAAATCTGTTCAAATGATGTAGACGCATTTGTAAAATTTGTCGAAGCGACAAATGCACTGGTCGAAAAATACGGTTTCAATTGTGTAATGACCTCCTCTATTGCGGTTGAAGAAATCCCGGAACCCTTAAAAAAATATGTTTGATTTTTATATTGAATATATTGAAAAAGCGCAGAACTTGTTTCTGCGCTTTTTCACATCCGATAAAATACGGCATATTATAATATCGAAGGCGTAACGCCCCAATTTTTTCAGGAGGAACTATAATATGGCTGAAAACAGATGTTCCTGCACAGGTGGATCTGTGTCGAATATAAATGTAGGCAAAGAATCCGTTTGTATAGATACTTACAGAGTCCTTGACTCTTGCCGTGATAAAGATTGCTTTGAAAATGTACCGGTGTATCTCACCGATTTCGGTCAGGAAATCATCGATCGCGTTGGAAAGGTCAGAACGAAATGCGCTCAACTTCTTTGGTGCTGCATTACGGTAGATCCAGTTCAATTTAACCGTGGTTTTTATCAAGTAACCATTCGTTTTTATGTGAAGCTTATCCTCGAAGCCTGCGTTTGCATTGGACGCGCGCAAGAATTTGAGGGAATTGCGGTTGCCGAAAAGAAAGTCATTCTATACGGCAGCGAGGGATGTGTAAATATTTTCAGAAGCACCGTTTCCGATGAATTTTGTTCATGCAACGACAATACCTCCACAAGCTTCTCCACAAATATGCCCATTGCAGCCGTTGAAGTGGCAAGCCCGGTCGTGCTTTCTACAAAAGTAGTTGAGCCGTCCTGCTGCAACTTTGTCCCTTGCTGCTGCTGCTCTTGTGACAGTATTCCGGAAAATGTGTGTTCCTGCGTCGGCGGCACATTGAATGACAACGGAACGAATCGACTTTATGTTTCGCTTGGCATTTTCTCAATTATCCGTATT
>CATYXQ010000035.1 GCA_958414825.1 uncultured Eubacteriales bacterium
TATGCTTTTCACCGGCGCCTCCGCTGTTCCATATGCCGTATCGTCGCCAATCTCAGATACATACACAACGCCTTCCGCTGCTTGTACCCCTGCTATCATGCTCACTATGCATACCGTAAAAATCAATATCGCTGCTAATTTTTTGTTCATTTTGCGCTCCTTTAAAGTAGTTCTTCTTTGTTGTCAAATCGGCAAAACTTGTTTTTCGGTTTTCTGAATATACATGCACATCACGTTGCTATTCTTTAAGAATTTTTCCGTCACCACCTCAAAATCAAAAAGCGCAGAGCAAGTCCTTTCTTGACTGCCCTGCGCCAGTTGTATATCGCCGCAGTTTTCAATCATCAAGCGGGAATATCTGTTATTGCAAAATTTGAATATAGTTTGTTCAAAGAAAATGCTGTTTTGATTTTTTCAACCGGGCTTATTGTTTTATACATATTGTACTATTAAACTTCAAATTTGTCAATATTATGTGTATAAATCGCATGTTTTTTAAATCGCTTGCAATATACAGGAAAGGCGAAAAAACATCGTTGTTCTTGAGCATTTCCTGTATATATAAATCATATTTTGATTTTTTATTATTAATTTTAGCCGTATATGTCGTTATACATCCTCAAATTGAACTTTATAAAGTTCACAAAAGTAATCAAATTGATACAGCCATGCAAACAATTGCGGCCGGGACATAAGCTGTCCAAACCAGGTTGCATTGTCATTTTCAAGCATTTGATCCAGCGCTTTGGTATCTAAAATCTGCGCCAAAATTCCGCAAGGGGAAGCAAGACGCCGACGCAGCATATCCAGAACCGTCTGCTCATACGCCGGATTATGCGTCTTCGGATACGGGCTTTTCTTTCGATGCAGAATTTTTTCAGGTAAAATATCCTGCATTGCATTGCGTAAAAGCGCTTTTTCCACCTGATTTTCAAATTTGATCTCCCACGGAACATTATAGACATATTCCAAAATCCGATGATCCGCAAAGGGAACGCGCACCTCAAGAGAGGAATACATGCTCATGCGATCCTTTCGCTCCAAAAGCGAAGTCATGAAAAATCCGGTGGAAAGATGCGTAGCAATCCGCGACTGCCGCATGCTGTCGCTGTCATCCTCAAGCATTTCGCATCCCGAAAGCGATTTTTTATACAGTCCCGAAATATACGCATAGCCTTCGTCCGCATTGACAAGGCCATTTTTCAGCAATCGAATACGCGCATACGGATCGTGAATCCACGGGAAGAAATCACGGTACAGCATCTCCGGACGGTAAAACCACGGATAACCGCCGAAAATCTCATCCGAACACTCGCCGGAAATCGCAACCGTATGCCGCGCTTTCACCTGTCTGCAAAAATACAGCAGTGAGGAATCGACATCCGCCTGCCCCGGCATATCACGCGCCGCAGTCGCCGCTTCCAGGCACTGTGCGACCGCCTCTGTAGGCGCGGTCAAAACCGTATGATCGGTCGCAAGCCAGTTGCCGAGCCATCTCGCATACTCATCGTCGCCCTGCGGCTGAAACAAAGTCTGATGAAAATTTTCCCGATTGCCCTCATACTCAAAGGAATACGTCGAAAGCTTCTCTCCACGTTCCCGATACGCCGCCGCGCCAATAGCGCTTAGAACAGAGGAATCGAGTCCGCCGGACAGAAAAGTGCAAAGCGGCACATCACTGACAAGCTGCCGGCGCATCGCGTCCTCAACAAGTTCCCGCACCCGCCGGACTGCGTCGGCGCCGCATCCGTCAAACGGCCGTGCGCGAAGCGACCAATATCGGCTGATATGAACGCCGTCGGCGTCCACAATCATATATTCCCCGCCGCAAAGTTCAAAAATATCCCGAAACACACCGCTGCCCGGCATTTTCACCGGCGCTAAGAACCAAAGCTCAAAAAACTGCTCCCGCGACAGCACCGGACGCACATCCGGATGTGCCAGCAATGCTTTGATCTCAGAAGCAAACAACAGCGCGTCTCCCGCGCGCGTATAAAACAGCGGTTTTACGCCGAACCGATCACGCGCGAGAAATACCCGCCGTTTGGCCGCATCATACACGGCAAATGCGAAAATTCCATTAAGATGCGATGCGCATTCATCCCCATACAATATGTACGCCCACAAAACGACCTCGGTATCGCAGTTTGTTTCAAAAACGGCTCCCCGCGCCGCAAGGTCGGCGCGCAGTTCCGGAGCATTGTATATTTCGCCGTTATAGGCAATGGTATACTGCTTCCCGCAATAACTTCTGCGCATCGGCTGTTTGCCGTTTTCAATATCGATGACGGCCAAACGGTTGTGATGAAATCCTACACCTGGAAAAACAGCCGTATCTGTGGAATCCGGTCCGCGGCAGGCCATCGTTTTCCCCATCGTCTGAAGCAATGTTTCAGACGGCGTGTTTTCATTTTTTAAATCAATAATTCCGCAAATTGAACACATAATAACGCCTCCATTCGTTACTGTCATTTTATGCGCATCGGCAAAGAAGTTTAAAAAGCCGACTCGTCTGGAGTCGGCTTTTTAAAAGCAATTATTTTATCTTTTGAGCCACGATAAGCAGATCCCTGTCACCCGTGGTTGCTTCTCTATAATTTTCTATAGATGATTCAATACGAAAACCGTTCTGTAAAAGAAGTGCATGAACCACATCAACATGCAGCGCGCTGTAATCAAACGGTTGTCCATACATTTCACCGGACATTTCACCGTCCGTTTTTCCGTGTGTAAACAGAAAATAAGCGCCTTTTTTCATCCATGAAGCCACCAAACCGTAAATTTCAGCCTGCCGGTTCTTGGCAACATACCACAGAGAATCGAACGCAATCACACCGTCATACTGTTCAGAGGAAACAAATTCAAGCAGTCCCTTTAAAACAAAGCGAGCGTTTGGAAGATGCAAAGAGACAGCCTTTTCAAGCATTTTTTCGGAAGGGTCTATTCCCGTCACCGAAAAACCGTGATCCGCCAAATACTGATCGATCGGATACCCTGTTCCACAGCCGATGTCCAGTATTTTTCCGCCCGGCTTTATACGCTCCGCAAAATCGACGATACAGGTATTGATCTTGGATTTACGCCTGTATTCATGCCACTGTTCACAAATTTTATCATATGATTCCTGATTTACATTCATTTTCTATCTCATCACAAAACTCAAAAGTTTCGGTACATCATCGCCAACCGCAAATCAAGCTCATTTAAGGCCGATTCGTCGCCGATACGATAGAATGTGTTTTCAAATAAGCCCGCAGCCGTTATTTCAAAAATTCCGGCAAAAACGCCGCGTCCGTATGGTCGGTAATGTACGATTTCATCGTATCAAACGTAAACGCCCCCCAATTATTCGCGCCGTGTTCTTTGGCCAGTGCCTCCGTGTAGTCCTCCATCAAATACAGCCGCACATCATACCGCACATGCAGTCCCTGAGAATCTTTTTTCGAGGTGTCGGTCTTATAATGGCTGATTACCGGATTGACCAGTGCGTTTTCAATATGAATCACGCCGTCAGCGTCCCGAACAATATCGAAGGTTAAAATTTCTCCGACCATATTTTTCCCGTACAGCATAGTCGAACACAGATTTCCAAGCGAATAGGCAACAAGCGTTTTGTTTCCGCTCTCACCGGTCAGATACTCCACACCGCCAACGACATGCGGATGATGTCCTAAAACGACGTCCACGCCGAGATCGGCGCAAAGCGAAGCGTATTTGGACTGCTCGGAAGTCACACCGAACTCATCCTCCGTCCCCCAATGGAAAGACACAATCACCACATCGGCCTGCTGCTTGGCAAGCCCGACCTGTCTTGTAATATCCTTTGTATCCGCATAGGGAATCAAATATTCGCTTGACGCGGGCAAATCATTCACGTGCCCGTAATTGACAAGCGTGGTATAACCGAGAAACGCAATTTTAACACCGGACTGCTCCACAATCCGAATGGTATCGTAATCTTTCTTGGTATACCCGCCGATCATCGTAACCGGCAAAGAATTAAAGTATTCGATGGTGTTGATATACCCCTCAGCGCCCTTATCCAGCATATGATTGTTGGCAATATTGAATACATCAAAGCCGGTATCCATCAGAGCTTCGACCATTTCTTTCGGCGCATTGAAATTCGGATAACCCGAAATACCGAGGTCTGCGCCGCCAACCGGCGATTCCTGATTGATAAAAGCAATGTCCGCCGACGAGATTAAATCCCGAATGCCGGAAAAAACCGCCGAAAAATCATATTTCTGCGCGTCTTGCGCGAGCGCCGCGCCGGTCTCCACAACCGAATCATGCGGAATGTTATCTCCCGCCGCAGCAAAACGGATGCGCGTCTCACCGACGGGTGAAACCAAGGAAGTATCCTCTGTGTTCAGCGTAACGGGTTCAAGCGTCGCTTCGGTCGTTACCGAGCTTTTTCCCGATTCCGACACAGGCGGCTTCGGTTTTTGGCCGCATGAGAAAAACGAAAAACAAAATAAAATACCAAGCGCAATGCAAATGATTCTCTTCATAATACTTTCATTCCTTTTATTTAGGGGGAATGTTTTTATTTTAGCATATACAAAATACTTTTTCAACTATTTTTAGATTCTTGCACCGGATTTACAACTTTCGACGCCTTGGGATGCTAAAATTGAGAAAAACACGGAGGTTAAAATATGATACACAAAAATACCCGTGTCGTCTCCGAAAGCGGCGGAGATATACTCCGCGCTACGATTCTGGGAGAAATCGACCATCACGGCGCGGCGGGACTCAGAGACGAACTTGACGAACTGATCTGCGCCTCCCGCCCTAAAAAAGTGGAGCTTGATCTGTCAAAAGTAGATTTTATGGACAGTTCGGGGCTTGGAATCATCATGGGACGTCATGCCACAGCCGAAAAAATCGGCGCGAAGCTGGTACTCAAAAATCCTGCGCCCCGCATCGCAAGAATTATCGAGCTTTCCGGCTTAAACCGCATGATTCCGATTGAATATCAAAACGGCGGAGGTTCCGATAATGAAAAATAAATGTACAAACAAACTGTCCGTAACGCTGCCCGCGCTTTCGGTCAACGAAAGCGCGGCGCGCGCAATTGTCAGCGCTTTTTGCGCGCAACTCAATCCGACCATCGAGGAACTGGCAGACATCAAATGTTCGGTTTCCGAGGCGGTCACCAACTGTATTGTGCATGCTTACCGCGATAAACCGGGTGAAATTTACATAACGGTCAAAATTTTTGATACGCGTAAAATTCAGATTGAGATAAAGGACAAGGGCTGCGGCATTGAGGACACCGAGCTTGTAAAAACCCCGCTGTATACGACCGATCAAACCGGCGAACGAAGCGGAATGGGCTTTGCGGTCATGGAAAGCTTTATGGACAGGCTGACCCTGCGCTCGGCGCTTGGGAAATATACCAAGGTCACGCTTACCAAAACGCTGTCTCCCCTTGAAATTGATTAATGGAAATCGAAACCAATACAAAATATTCCGAAAATGCCGCGCTGATTCAAAAATCCCAAGCCGGGGACGAACATGCCACCGAAGAACTCATTCGCCTGAATATCGGGCTTGTGCAAAGCATCGCGCATAAATTCAGCGGCAGAGGAACCGATTTTGAAGATCTGATGCAAATCGGCACCATCGGTATGCTGAAGGCTATTAAAAGCTTTGATCTTTCTCGCGGATGCGTATTTTCCACCTATGCGGTGCCGCTGATTTTCGGAGAAATCCGGCGTTTTCTGCGGGACGACGGGCTGATTAAGGTATGCAGGCCGCAAAAAAAGCTGGGCGCACTGCTGATGCACGCCAAAGAGCAGTACACGGCCGAAAACGGAACGCCGCCGCGAATTGACGATATCGCCAAAGCCTGCGGCGTTTCCCCGGAAGAAGCGGCCGCAGCGCTCTGCGCTGTATCGCCCGCCATGTCACTGTCTGAACCGGTCTTCGGAGAAGAAGAAAGCTTCACACTGGAAAGTACGCTGTCCTCGCAGGATGAGCAGGAAAAAATGCTGGAAAAGCTTTCTTTGGCTGAAGCGCTGTCCAAGCTGCCCGAACTTTGGCGAAAAATCGTCATTCTGCGTTATTACCGAGACCTTTCGCAGCAATCCACCGCAGAAATTCTCGGTCTGTCCCAGGTTAAAATTTCACGCGAAGAAAAAAAGCTGATGGAGTTTTTAAGACGTGAATTGTCCTCCTAAATCCATTTTAATCTTTCGTTTTTTCAGGGCGGCGCTGTCCGCCCTTTTTTGCATAACAGACGCGAAAATTGCACAGTCAAAACGTTATCATATCTAAAAAGGGGGGAAAACATGGCAAAATTCACATGTACGCTGAAAGGAAATTATAACGCGCTTTTAAGCCAAATTGAACGGGACATTCTAAACGGCAGCGTTTCGGCAAGCTATGAAGACGGCTGTGACTGGACGGTCGGCGACACACAAATCGCCATGCGGGTATATGAGCGGTACAGCTTTGCCGGCGGCAACCGTGTGAGCTTAAGTCTGACGCTGGCCGGGGGACAGGACGGCACGATTCAGCTTTGCGCCGTCACATCGGGGGGCAGTCAGGCCGTGCTCTGGAAAATAAACACGTTTGGCGAGGAAGCCTTTCTCGACTGTCTGCGCGAAACAGTCGAAGCTTACAAGCGCGGAGCGGCTGAATAAACCGCGCATAAGATACGCTTTAAAAATCACTGAAAACCATCTTTATATAAAAACACCCCTGACAAAGTCATATGTCATCGTGACTTTGCCGGGGTGCTTTTTTATTTACGACAGAATTTTTTACAGTCGCTCTCCTTTTGTTTTCCAAAGCATCGTTCATACATTTCAACGCGCTCCGCCCTGCCGTCCTGTGAAACATGCAAAAGATTTCTGCAAATATTTTCCAGTTCCGGGAATTGTTTGATTCAGCCAGGTAAAATCAAAGCGCCGTTATAATGTTAAAAGCGCACATGACGATGATAAACACAAGAGCCCCTTGATAGAAAAGCCGCACGGTACGCTCCCGCAGCTTACCCGCCAGCATACGGCCGAGGACGCCGCCAAGCACCCCCGCCGCACAGGCGGCCGCCAAAAAAGGCGCATCAAAAATTTCACTTGCGTTCGATGCAAACGCCGCCGTCAAAATCGCAGCCCCCTGAGAGCAAAGAATAATAAACAGCGAATACAATGCGGCTCTCTTATACGGCATACGGTAATACACGGTAAGCGCCAGCATATTCAAAGGGCCGCCGCCGATTCCCAAAAACGCTGCGACAATCCCCAAAATAAAACCGATCGGCAGTCCGCCCGCCGCACTGCGCGCTGGCTGATCCAACGCGGGCTTTCGGCTCAGAAAACCGAAAACCAGAACAACAGTCATGAGAATAAGCAAAATACCGTTTTGTACACACTTGACCAAATCTCCGTTTGAAGCAAGACGCTCCGACACAGACGAAAAGATAACTTTGCCAAGCAAGCCCCCGAATACGGCCCCAACCGCCAGCCAAGCGGCATATTTCAGTTGAAAATCCTCTGCCCTGCGTTCATCGCGCTTCAAATAATGCTTTGCAACGCTGAACAAGGACATAAAAAACACGGCAAAAGAGGAAATCAGACTGACTTTCGCCATACCAAGCGGCAACACTGCGTCAAGAACCGGCTTGATTATAACGCCGCCGCCGATCCCGCTGACAGCGCCGAGCAATGTGCTGCCAAGACAAACCAATATACAAATCAAAATCATATACGCTTCCCTCGAATCCGCTCCGCGAGCATAGCCATGCGGTCAAATCGCGCGTCAAAAAACATCCGATAGCTCTCGCAAAAGCGGTTTTCTCCGGGATTGCCATCCACAAACGGTTCCCTGTCCCGACGACATCCGCCGCGGCAGAATGCGCGCCATTTGCAGGACCGGCACCCGTCAGGGAGCAGATAAGACGCTTCCCGAAACGCCAAAGCCCTCGGAGAATCGGCCATGCGTGCAAGCGAAGTATCATTCACATTTCCAAGCCGCCATTCGTCCAATGCGTAAAAGTCGCACGGATACACGCTTCCATCCGCCTCAATCAAAAAATACAATCCGCATCTGCCCGCCATTCCGCAATGCTCAGGCGCGTAACCGAGCAGCATTCCGATATAATTGTCAAAGCGCCGCTCGCTGACAGGATGACCTGAGTAAAAAGCCGCCTCATAGCAATCAAAACTTTTAATCAGAAACCGCCCGTACGCTTCCGCCTCAAGCGAAAAACTTTCCATTTCACCCTCAAATCCGTCTATACAAGGGATAAACTGCAAATGTCCGTAGGGCGCCAGCGCTTTCCATACCTTTTGCGCATGTTCGGCCGTCCGCGCCGTCACCACGCAGAGAATATTAAAATCTACGCTATGTTTTTTGAGCAGCGCGATTCCCGCAAGAACGCGGTCATAACTTCCCATTCCCTTTGCGTCAACCCGCGCTGCGTCATGCGTTTCCCGATCTCCGTCAAGCGAAACGCCAATCAAAAAACGATATTTTGCAAACAGGGCGCACAGCGCGTCCGACAAATGGCAGGCATTCGTCTGAAGCGCATAGGAAACAGACAATCCGCGAACGTTATACTCTTTTACAAGACTGACAAAAGTTTCATAAAATTCAAGCCCCGCAAGCGTCGGCTCCCCGCCCTGAAAAGCGAACGTAATCGAATCATCCGCATAAATAAACGCGCGGCGCACAAGCGCGCGCATCGTCTGCGGCGTCATCATACCGCAAAACGCCTGTTCACGGTGCGACGTCACATCCGAATAAAAGCAATACCGGCATCTCAAATCGCAGGCGGAGGAAGCGGGTTTAATCATCATACTCAAAGGCGGCATAAGCAGTCCTTTCACATAACATCATTACTGCACGCGGGATTACGTCCGGTCGTCATGCAAGGCAAAATCGGCAAGACGCTCCATGCGTACGCCGGGATCCTCCGCGATATGGGCATCGTCAAACCAATACCCTTTCGGGTGCACTTTGGTGCGATAGCGATGATGCGGCGCGGGAATCGGATCGGCCGCGCGAAGCATTGCGGAAGCAAGAGTGGCCAGCATATCGGCCTTGACCGGCAAGAAATCCGGTTCGTCCCAAAGATTATGAAGTTCCGCAGGATCTTCTTTGAGATTATACAAATAGCCCGTTCCCATCATATCAAGCTGAATTTTATAATCGCCTTTGCGCGCCATGCGCGTCTGTCCGGACTGCGTATGGGATCCCATGCAGACAAACGTCTTTTTATCCTCGGAAAGCGTGCGATCATCCACCGGCGTCAAATGATCGCGGTCGTTCCAGTACAGCCCCCCGAACCCAAATTCGGAATACCCGACATCAAACTCACCAGGCGGGCACGCTCCGCCGCAAAGAAGCGGCAAAAGACTGCGCCCCTGGGAGCCAAACGGGATTTCCGTATTCAGCAGATCACATACAGTCGGCAGAATATCTATAAGATTCACACACGCCTCGTCATTTACGACTTTTCGTGCGATGCCCGGCCCCTGCCAGGCCATTGTAATACGAGTCAGCGCTTCCGGAAGTCCTACGCCCTTGCGAAGCAGTCCGTACTCACCCGCAAATTCTCCGTGATCGGAAAGAAAAACAACAATCGTATTCTCGCGGAGTCCGCGCGTTTCCAGTCCCTCGATAAAGCGCTTAAACTGATCGTCAATCAGCCGCAGCATCCCGTGATAGTTCGATCGTGTCCGCTGAATACGCGCTTCGATCTCCACTCCCATGGCCGTTTCCCATCCAGCGCGCTCCCATTCAAAAAACGGCCCTTTTGCCGGCAACGTCTCTGCCCCGGCCGCAAGCGGGGGCAGAGACTCCGGAGGAAACATATCAAAATACGGTTCGGGAACCTGACAGGGGTTGTGCGGTTCGGCAAAGGACAGCCAGATGAAAAAGGGCTGATTCCCGGCGCGTTCATCTATAAATTTGAAAGCTGAACTCACATTTTTATACGGATGCTGCACCATGACGCCCCCAGGAGAGGGGACATGACTCTCATTGTGCTTTGTGCGATTTAAAAATTCGGCAAACGCAATATCCGCCTCATTGGCCTCCGCACCGGGTTTTCCGCCGAGATGCCCCGTGCACGCATGAAAATCAAAATCCTTCGGGCTGCGGTATGTATGGTTTTTGCCGCACAGCGCCGTTGTATAACCGCACCGTTTAAGCACATCGAGCAAATCTTCTCCATACAGCGCATCGTCCACATTATGATTGGTCCGCACGGTATGACAAGACGGGTACCGCCCCGTAAACATACTGACGCGCGCGGGTACGCAGCAGGGATTCGGCGTATACGCCCGCCGAAAATCCATCCCATCCGCTGCCCATTTATCCAAAAAGGGCATCGTATCCAGCGCATATCCCAGCCCCGCGCGCAGATCGGCGCGGTGCTGATCGGTCATGACAATCACAATGTTCGGTCGCATTCTCTTGTTATCCCCCTGTAAAAATAATACAATTTTATTGTATCAAATGCCCTCCCTCTTTTCAAGACTAAAATCAATGCCGCCGTACCAAGAAAATTTTTCTCGGCGCTTTTTATAAATTTGCAGGCGCATTTGTACAGTTAAGCAAAATAAACGCTTGATTTTGAAACAATATTATGGTAAAATAATAAAAATATGAAAATTTCGGAGGCGCCATAATGAGTGACAAACTGCCCTACAAATATTATAAAGTTGAAAAATTTGGTTCTATCAAAGAAATGATGGAACTCGCGGTCAAAGAAGCGGGGGAAAAAACTGCGTTTAAATTCCGAAAGGACGGCAAAGTTGTCGATGTTTCCTACCGCGATTTTTACGCTGATACCATGGCGCTCGGTACGGCGCTCGCCTCCCTCGGCCTCGGTGATCGGCATATCGCGATGCTGGGTGAAAACTCCTATAACTGGATCACCGTATATTTGACGGTTCTGAAATCCAGCGGCGTTTATGTTCCGATTGACAAGGAACTGCCTTTCTGCGATATTTTGAATATCATCAACGACAGCGACAGCGAGGTCGTCTTTTATACCAAGCGCTATGAAAACGATTTGATGGAAAACGCTGCGAAAATGCCGCAGGTCAAACAGTTTATCGGCATTGACCGCGAAGAGGATTTCGGGAATTTTCTCAGCTTTGAGGCGCTGAAAGCTAAAGGCGCCGAACTGTACGAGGACGGCGACGAAACCTATGCTTCCATGACCAGCGACCCGAACGCCCTGAAAATGCTGGTGTACACCTCAGGCACGACCGGTATGCAAAAGGGCGTCATGCTGAGCGAACACAATCTTGTTTCCAGCGTATACTACGGACTGCAGGTCTCGACCGTATACAGCCGTTCCCTCTCCGTGCTTCCCTACAATCATACATACGAAGCCGTTTCCGGTCTTTTGGTTTCCCTGCACAAACACGCCACCATTTGCATCAACGAAAGTCTGAAAGTGGTTTTGAAGAATTTGCAGGAATACAAACCGGATTATGTGTATCTCGTACCGGCTTTTGCCGAAGTCTTCTACAAAAAAATACTGACCAACGCACGCCAGAGCGGCAAAGATGAAATGCTGTTCAAGATGATCAAAATGAGCAATAAAATGCGCAAGATCGGCATCGATATGCGAAAGACGTTTTTTGCTTCGGTACACAAAGCATTCGGCGGCAATCTGCGCAAAATCGTGTGCGGCGGTTCCCCACTGCGCCCGGAACTCGGAGAATTTTTTGACGGTATCGGTATTTCCCTGATTAACGGTTACGGCATTACCGAATGTTCTCCGCTTGTCAGCGCCAATCACGATGCATTCAATGATTGGAACACCGTAGGCATCCCGCTGCCCTGCTGTCAGATCAAATTTGAAAACATCACGCCTGACGGCGACGGCGAAATCTGCGTAAAAGGCGACGTTGTCATGCTGGGATATTACAAACAGCCCGAACTGACCGCCGAATGTCTGCGCGACGGCTGGTTCTATACCGGGGACTACGGCCGGATGAACGAACACGGGCAGCTGTATATCACAGGACGCAAGAAAAACCTGATCGTCCTTACAAACGGAAAAAATGTATTTCCCGAAGAAATTGAAAATTATATCGCTGCGATTCCCTATGTCGCAGAAGTCGTTGTATACGGCTTGAAAAACGAACACGGGCTTGAAGATTCGCTCTGCGCCGAAGTCTTTTTGTCCGAAGAAAAAATTGCGGAACTGGGTATTGAAAATCCGGTCGAACGCATCCGGGCGGATATTGCAAAAGCCGTAGAACCGCTCCCCCACTATAAACACATTGCCAAAGTTAAGGTTCGCGAGGCCGAATTTGAAAAAACCACGACAAATAAAATCAGACGAAACAAAATTGTCAAAGACTGACCTCTTTAGAAAAATCCGCCGTACGGCGGATTTTTCTAAAGAGCAAAAACGGTCTGCATACCGCAGACTTGCCATTCTTCATGCCAAGCAAAGACACAAAGGAGCACTTTATGACCAACCTGTTCATCCGACTTTTTATCAAAGATTACGAGCATACCGAAAAACCGACTGTGCGCACAGCATTCGGACGGCTTTCCGGCATTGTCGGCATTTTATGCAACCTGCTATTGTTCGGCGGAAAAATCATTGTCGGAACGCTTTCCGGCAGCGTTTCCATCACGGCGGACGCTGTGAACAACCTGTCCGACGCTTCCTCCAGCATCATCAGTCTCCTCGGTTTTAAAATGGCGGAAAAACCGGCGGACGCCGATCATCCTTACGGACATGCGCGCTACGAATATCTGTCCGGTTTGATGGTTGCGGTTTTGGTTCTGCTGATCGGCGTGGAACTCCTGAAAAGCAGCATTGACAAAATACTGCATCCTTCGCCTGTGGAATTCAGTTGGCCGGTTGTTGCCGTGCTGATCGCTTCCATTTTGATAAAGCTGTGGATGGCGCTCTTTAACAAGACGCTGGGAAAAAAGATTGACTCCCAAACACTTGCCGCAACCGCCGCCGACAGCCGCAATGACGTTATTTCCACGTCGGCCGTGCTGATCGCCGCACTGATTTCTCACTTCACAAATCTGGAACTCGACGGCTACATGGGTACGGCAGTCGCCGTCTTCATTCTTTACAGCGGGTTCGGACTGATTCGCGAAACGCTGGATCCGATTCTCGGCAAACCGCCGAAACCCGAATTTGTAGAAACAGTTCGGCAGAAAATCATGTGTTATCCCGGCGTACTCGGCACACATGACCTGATCGTACACGATTACGGTCCCGGCTGCCAATTCGCCAGCGTACATGTGGAGGTCGCGGCGGAAGCCGACGTTATTGCCAGCCACGATGTTATCGACAACATCGAACGCGAAATACGGGACGAACTCGGTCTGCATCTGGTTATTCATATGGATCCGATCGTCACGGCAGATCCGGAAATCAACGATCTTCGTAAATGGCTGTCCGAAGCGGTCAAAGCAATCAATCCTTCCCTCTCCATTCATGACTTGCGTGTTGTTCCCGGAACGACACACACAAACCTCGTATTCGACTGCGTTGTTCCGCATGATTTGGCCATGAGTAAAACGGAACTCTGTGAAAAAATTACCGCGCTCGCGCGTGAGCGCGATCCGTCTTTTTTCTGCGTCATCACCATCGACGACAGCTTTGCGCCCATTCCGCACTGAATCCATACCCGATCCCAAAAAGGCGGCAAACCTGAAATTGAAACACGATAAAAACTCCCGCACCGATTTAAAAATTGATGCGGGAGTTTTATGGATCATGCATTTATTTTTTCGTCAGCAATTCATAACGCTTTTTGTAGGACAGATTTCCCTTATAGTAATTTCTCCATATCACTTCTTTTTCTTCAGGGCT
Source organism: uncultured Eubacteriales bacterium (assembly GCA_958414825.1). GTDB lineage: Bacteria > Bacillota > Clostridia > Oscillospirales > CAG-272 > UMGS902. Next base: position 13,823 of record CATYXQ010000035.1, read on the forward strand.
TTTCGCTTTTTCCTGCAAGGCTTCAATAATTTTTAAGCTCTGTTCATAATAAAACCATTCGTATGTATGCCTGGCTTTCTTCGGCGTTATACGATATTCTTTTGCAATTGCCGAATACCCCATATGTTTGGTTTCCCGCATTTCTACGATGCGGGAAACTGTTTTTTTACGCATTGCAGTCTTAAACGGCGGCAGACTTCGAGTCCATTGTTCCGGCGCCCCCGGTTCGCCGTCTCGATATTCAGTCAAAATATCTCCGTATTTCTTTTCTAAATATGCGCAAAGGTACATCTCATCCATATAGCATTCATATGCGTCGTCAAAAACTTTTCTGACTTGAGAAAGATCTTCATGCCCCAGCACTACCGCAACATGACGGATATATAAACGCATCTGTTTCTGTTTTAGGAAATGGTATTGACGCCCTGCCGCCGAGACCGATATGTTAAATTTTTCGGCTATTTTTGTATATGTATAGCCGGATTGCTCTCGAAGCAGCATAATCTCATATGCACGCTTGTCCTTTTTTATTACGCTGTATGGAATATCCTTTAACATATAAATACTGCCCTCAGAAACTCAACTTTTCGAGTTATATAAATTAATATATTCTATTTCAATTTTTCCGTGCGCTTGTTCATAATCTCTGATATAGGATCTGCAAAGATGTTCCAACAAATTACTTACACTTCTCGTCTCCCGTTTTGCAATATATCGTAATTTTTCTAAATATTCATCAGTAATATGAAATGTAAATGGTGTTTTATTCGTTGGCATATAAACGCTCTCCTTGCGTTCAACAAGTTTTTACAATTAATTATAGTTTAGCAGATACTGTTTCCTTTTAATACGCCAACAGTAAAAGCACAGTTGTTTTATGGTTATGGTTATGTTATGTATGCTTTCAAAATAATTTTGTCAAAATTATATTTGCCTTGGTTTAAAACAAGCATTTCAACCAATGAGCCTGTGTGAAAAAACAAATATGCAAACAGTCCGCAAGACCATCTTTTTCATCTCACATAACAAATCCAATAAAAAAGGCATACAGAGCGGACATGCGCCGCTCTGTATGCACCTTACGGCTTGGCAAGTGCCGCTTTTACGGCGCGCGGCGCGAGCAAACCAAGCCTTTTCTGTCCAAAAACCTTTGGTTTTTGGACAAGCTCAGAGGGTACACGCCCTCTTTTTTTGACCGTATCGCCGCAAAACGCCATCCGCCGCCATATTTTTAAAATTCCCATTGCGCAATGCCCGAATTTGTCGTATAATAGCCAAAGCGCGACTATGCGACACCACTTTCCCTGGAGGCTTGTTTTTATGAATTTCAAAGAGGGACTGCGCGGCGGTTTGCCGATCGGTCTCGGATATTTTTCCGTTTCACTCGCATTCGGCGTTCTGGCATCGCAGAGTGGATGCACACTCCTTGAAGCCGTCCTGATTTCCATAACCAATCTGACCTCCGCAGGACAATTTGCCGGGCTTTCCGTCATAGCCGCGTCGGGAACTCTGATCGAAATGGCGCTGACACAGCTGGTCGTCAACGCACGCTATGCGCTGATGAGCATCGCGCTTTCGCAAAAATTACATAGAGAATTCACCGGCAAATGGCGCTGGCTGCTCGGCTTTGCCATAACCGATGAGATTTTCGCAGTTGCCGTCGGGAATCCGCAAAAGATCCGTCCATCCTACTTTGCGGGACTTGCCCTCTTACCGTTTATCGGCTGGTCGGCAGGCACCTTTAGCGGCGCGGTGCTCGGCAATATTTTACCGGAAATCGTTACGGGCGCGCTTGGCGTCGCCCTGTACGGCATGTTCATCGCCATCGTAACGCCGAAAGCAAAAGAGGATCGCCGAATACGGATCATCGCAGCGGCTTCCATAGCACTCAGCGCAACCTTTCACTACACGCCCATCCTTTCCAAACTGTCAGGCGGATTTGCCATGATTATCTGCGCCGTTGTCGCATCTGCCGCCGGCGCGCTGCTTTTCCCGGTAAAGGAGGAGGAATGCTAATGGACTTTTCTGAATTTCTTCCTTATTTATTGGTCATGTCGGGCGTCACCTATCTCATACGCGCCCTACCTTTTGCGCTGATAAAGCAAAAGATTCAAAACCGGTTTCTTCATTCCTTTCTGTATTATGTGCCGTACACAGTGCTGGCGGCCATGACGTTTCCCGCAATCCTCTACGCCACAAACAGCATCTGGTCAGCCGCCGCGGGGCTCATCACCGCGCTTTTTCTCGCTTACTGCGGCAAGGCTCTTTTAAGCGTGGCCATCGGTGCATGTACCGCCGTCTTTTTCGTGGAAGCAATTATGCTCTGGCTTATATAAGCAGATATACAAAAATCCCGCCCGCGAACAGAGTTCGAGAGTGGGATTTTTTAACAGTTTCATACTTTTTTTCGTGTCAAATAACATCCAACGCCGACGCCAATCAGCGCAAGCGGCGCGATTCTGACAAACAGCCACTCAAATGCATGAAAACCGACGCCAACAACTGCGGTCTCAGGATCGCTGTAATCCCAACCCAGATAAGGACTATCTGATACGATTAAAGCCACAAAAATCACGACGATAACCACAAACAATGAGATCAAAATCCAATGAAGCGTTTTTCGTTTCATTGCTTTTCTCTTTGCGAATCGCAAGTTTATGACCTCAAGTTTCTCAGAGATCGCTTTTAAATCATCCGTCCCGGACTCGACAATGGTTTCTCCGAGCAAAGTACTAACGGGTGTTTCAAAGACTTCCGATATGGAAACCAGCATATCGGAATCCGGAACCGACAAACCTTTCTCCCACTTTGAGATTGTCTGCCGCACCACATTCAGTTTGACAGCAAGTTCCTCTTGCGAAAGTCCTTTTGATTTTCTGATTGCTTTTATATTTTCATTTAGCATCAGGGGTACCTCCTTTCGATACCACTATTGTATAAGAAATTGACCGTTGCTGCAAGCAACGCAAATGAACATATACAAACATTGTCAGGAATTATTGAAAGCCGTTCGTAAATATCTGCTATTCTTCTGAAAAACAATTCAGATTCAGTTATTCCGGCACGTATTTTTTAAACCATGTCCCAATACATTTGATTTTTTTTGCAAAAAATAGAGGGTGGAAATCATATCCACCCTCACTCTGCTTTATGATGCGGTCATGCAGATGTCCGATAGAAGAAACCAACAAAGCTCTTGACTTTCAGACTGCATTCATTCGCCCTGCCAAATTGTAACGACACAATATACGATTGGCCGACATTTCTTTCTTTAGCTGAACAAAATAATTTTCAATCAAATGGGCTACTGCTGTTTTTTCAGTTTTGCCTCTTCTTTCAAACGCAGTTCGGTATTCAGGATACGCTTGCGCAGACGAACAGTCTTTGGCGTAACCTCGATCAGTTCATCATCGGCAATATATTCAATCGCTTCCTCAAGGCTCATGATTTTCGGCGTAACCAAACGAAGCGCCTCATCTGCACCTGAACTGCGAATTGCCGTAAGATGTTTCTTTTTGCAGACATTGACCACAATGTCCCCCTGCTTCGGAGAAGAACCGACAATCATGCCCTCATAAACCGGACACTGCGCACCGATAAACATCTGTCCGCGATCCTGCGCGTTGAACACGCCGTACGAAGTGGATTCGCCCGCTTCGCTTGCAATCAGTGAACCGGTAAAACGTACATTGACTTCGCCGCGGTAAGGCTGATAGCTGTCAAAAATCGTGTTGAGAATGCCCTCTCCGTGCGTATCGGTCAAAAACTCACTGCGATAACCAAAAAGACAGCGCGAGGGAACAAGATATTCCAACCGTGTACGGCTGCCGCGCGGTTCCATGGAGACAAGCTCGCCCTTGCGGGAACCGAGTTTCTCCATAACCGCGCCGTTATAGTCGTCCGGGCAGTCGATAATCACACGCTCTACAGGCTCGCATTTTACACCGTCAATTTCACGGTAGAGCACATGCGGCGTACTGCACGCAAGCTCATAGCCCTCACGGCGCATGGTTTCAATCAAAATGGAAAGGTGCATCTCTCCGCGTCCTGCCACCTTGAAGCTCTCGGTGGTCTCGCCGTCGCTGACACGCAAGGATACATCCTTCAAAAGCTCACGATACAAACGCTCGCGCAAATGACGGGAGGTCACATATTTGCCCTCTTTACCTGCAAACGGACTATCGTTTACCGAAAACGTCATTTCCATCGTCGGCTCGCTGACCTTGACAAACTCAAGCGGCTCCACGCAGGAAAGCGAAGTCACCGTATCGCCGATGTTGATATTTTCCGCACCGCTGAAACAGATAATATCGCCGACTTTAGCGGTCTCAACCGGAACGCGGGTCAAACCGTCAATCTGGTATACGCTGACCACTTTTGCGCGTCTCGGCGCCGCCCCGCTGTGGAAATTGGAGATCATGACCTCCTGATTCTGCCGGATTTTGCCGCGCTCGATTCGTCCGATGCCGATACGGCCGACATAATCGTTATAGTCGATTGCGGAAACCAGCATCTGCAGTTCTCCGTCCTCTTCACCGGCAGGAGACGGCATATACTCCAAAATTTTATCAAACAGCGGACGAAGATCCGTACCGGGCGCCGCCGGGTCGAGGGTTGCCGTACCGGCTCTGCCGGAGCAGAATACCATGGGGCTGTCCAACTGCTCGTCGTTTGCATTCAATTCAAAGAAAAGTTCAAGAATCTCGTCCTGCACCTCGGCGATGCGCGCATCCGGCTTGTCGATCTTGTTGATGACGACAATAACGCGATGATTCAGCTGCAAAGCGCGCTCCAAAACGAATCGGGTCTGCGGCATAGGTCCTTCGGCCGCATCTACCAAAAGCAGAACGCCGTTGACCATTTTCAGAATACGTTCAACCTCGCCGCCAAAATCCGCGTGACCAGGGGTATCGACAATATTAATCTTGACGCCGTTGTAATGCACCGCCGTATTTTTCGCAAGGATCGTAATTCCCCGTTCCCGTTCCAGGTCTCCCGAGTCCATAACGCGCTCGGTAGTGGCCTGATTTTCACGGTA